>CAZQMH010000222.1:0-4704 GCA_964594435.1 uncultured Alcanivoracaceae bacterium | reverse complement strand
TGCAAAAACTTGCCTCAAATTACCTTTCCCTCGCTACGGCTCCTATTCTCGGACACGCTCCTAGTGTGTGTAATTATTTTAAACTAGCAAAGTAGGCTGCCAAGTTTGCCATGTCATCATCCGATAAAGGAGCTGCCATTGGCGACATGGTTGGGTCTTTGCGAGTGCCGTCTTTAAAAGCTTTGAGTTGCTTCACAAGATAGGCGTCTTTTTGACCCGCTAAATTAGGCCAAATTGGGCTAACGGAATGCCCATCGGCACCATGACAAGCCGCACAGGTGGCGGATTTGGCTTTGCCAGCGGCAACATCAGCCCCAAAGGCAGAAAAAGAAACGGCACTTGTGGCTAAAACAGTCATTAAAAATATTTTTTTCATCATAATAATCTCTTAGTGTATTAGAAGTTGCTAATATAGCATATTAGCCTGTTTATTAAAAGTAATTTTGCAAATTTTGAGCTTATCTTTTCTCGGACAGGCTCCTAGGATTATAATTAAACTGTTTGGCAAGTTCTTGCCACAGTGCTTCGGCTTTGTCACTTTGCGGTGGATTGACAATTTTGATTACTGCATACAAATTGCCCGCAACAGTTGCAGGAAAACCTTTGCCTTTGAGCCGCATTTTTTTGCCTGTTTGCATGTTTTTTGGTATTTTCATGCCCACAGCCCCTGTTGGCGTTGGCACATTGACGGTTGCCCCAAGGGCTGCTTCCCAAGGTAACAACAATAATTCGGTATAAACATCTTTGCCTTTTAGCTCAAATTTTGCATCGTCATCCAGTTCAATTTTCAATAACAAGTCACCATTCTCACCACCATGTTGACCTGCATGACCCTTGCCTTTGAGGCGAATGCTTTTGCCAGGTTCAATGCCTTTGGGAATTTTGACTGTGATGCGTTTTTCGGTTAAATAGGTCTGCCCATTGGCTGTTGTTTCGGGTTGTTGGATAATAAAAGTACGGTTGACACCCGTGTACAAATCTTTCAGTGGAACGTTTATGCTTTGTTTAATGTTTTGCCCTTTTTGTGGGCGAGCGTAGCCACCGCCAAAACCTGCATGTGAACCTTGTCGATGACCTGCGGCTTGACCAAATATAGATTCAAAAAAATCACTAAAGTCACCACCAGCAAAATCGCCTTGAGCACCACCAGTAAAACCACCTTGTTTGCCAGCTTTCCAATTAGAGCCTAATTGGTCATAAGCGGCACGGTTTTCATCATTTTTAAGCACTTCATAGGCTTCATTGACTTCTTTGAATTTCTCCTCGGCATTGGCAAGCTTGCTCACATCAGGGTGGTATTTGCGAGCTTTTCTTTTGTAGGCTTTTTTGATTTCAGCTTTTGTGGCTGTTTTATCAACGCCTAATATTTTGTAATAATCTTTATATTCCATTGAATACTGTTCTAATTAAATTTTAACTTGTCAATAAATGGTGTTTTTTTTGAATTTTTCAAGCGTCAATCTTTACTCTTGTGGCACATATCCTTGTACAGGTTTTGCCTTTCCATCAAATAAAAACGCCTGCATTTGGGCCATGATTTTTTCACGGTCTTTGGGGTTGATTGGCGATAATCTGTTTTCATTGATGAACATGACTTGGTGTGCTAACCATTCTTGCCAAAATTTTTCAGAAACCTGATTGTATATTTTCTGCCCTAATTCACCAGGATAAGGAACATAGGATAAGCCCTCTTGCTTTGGACCGTATTTTATGCAATTTATTTTTGCCATGCTTTTGTTTCTTTAAAAAAATAAGATTTTAACAGCTTATTGGATTTAAATATACTTTTGTTGGGCGATTTGGAATTTAACTTGTTATAATGCCTTGCGAAATAATTTCTACCCTTTTGAGAATAAAAATATGCCAAGTCATTTACCTCTTATGCAATTATCAGTTGTTGAATTTATCCAATTTTTAAAAGACAATGCAATTGAAAATTTTTACCTTGTTTACGATAAAGAAAAGCACAAAGTTATTGCCTCGCATTCGCAATTGCAAGAATTAGCAGAGGAAATCACCGCCGATAAACGTGATTTTATGCAACACGAAGGCATGTTTTTTCAGCTCAATACACAATACGATATTCTACAAGCTGCTTTTATCCACAAAACCAATCGTGGACAAGCCTCAGGTGGTTTACGATTTTGGAAATATAACACGCTGGAAGATTTTTTACGTGATGGTATGCGGTTGTCCAAAGGCATGACCCGAAAAAATGCGTTAGCCAATTTATGGTGGGGTGGAGGCAAAGGGATTTTGGCAGATAATCCCAGTGTCGATAAAAAAGATGAAAAAATAAGGGCAGAAATCTACCGTGATTATGGAAAATTTATCACCTCAATTAAAGGCTGTTACATCACGGCAGAAGATGTAGGAACCTGCGAACAAGACATGGGAAATGTGTTTTCCCAAACCCGTTTCACCACTTGTATTCCCGCAAGTGTTGGTGGTAGCGGCAACCCATCATCGGCAACTGCTTTAGGCGTTGTACATGGCATGGAAGCGGCATTGGACTTTTTAGGTATGGGTGATTTAAGCGGAAAAACCGTAGTTGTTCAAGGCATGGGACATGTGGCAGAACCCATGATTGGTTATATGTTTGCTCGTCATGTCGCCAAAATAATTGCTGCCGACATTAATGCTGAGTTGATAAATACGGTCAAAGCAAAATACGCAGATAAAAACTTTGAGGCACGTTTGGTGGATATTCAAGACAACTCAATATTATTTGAAGCCTGTGATATTCTCGCACCTTGTGCCACAGGAGCCATTCTTAATGCTCAATCCATTGCCAATATTAAGGCCAAAATTGTATGCGGTGCTGCCAACAACCAACTCAAAGATTCAAGCACCGACGGGCAACTGTTGGCTGAGGCTGGTATTACCTATGTGCCTGATTTTTTAGTCAACCGCATGGGAATTGTCAATTGTGCCGATGAACAATCGGGTTATATTGATAACGACCCCTATTTTTATCGCCATTTAGAACAAGATGATGAAAACTCGGTTTACCAAACTGCCAAACGTGTGCTTGCTCAAGCCAAAACCAGCGGCAAAACCCCCGCAGAAGTGGCTATCGAACTGGCGGATGAATTATCTCATAAAAATCATCCGATTTACGGGCATCGTGGTGAAAAAATTATTGCCTCATTGGTAAAAAATAACTGGGCTAGGAGCTCAAGCTCTTAGCGTGCGAAAGGATTTGGTATGATGAAATCAAAAATTTATTGGCTTATTGTTTTGGCTTTTTTCTTGCAACCGACAGCTGCTCAGCAAATATCTGGAGTGGTGGTTGATAGCAGTAACAATCCGTTGGCGAATGCTGTGGTTACAGTCCATGGAACCAGTAATCAAACCGTTGCCGCAAACGATGGCAGCTTCACGCTTTTAGTGACGGGCAATAATATTGTGCTTGTTGGGGCAAAAAAAGGCTATTTTTATGGTTCAATAACCAGCAACTCACCTGCCAACAATGTTGCGATTGTACTGGATGCCGTGCCAACAGCGGATAATCCAAATTACAGCATTCAAGCACCAGGACAATGCCGAGGTTGCCATGCAAAACAATACAATGACTGGAATAATTCACCCATGGCTCAATCGGGTTTTAATACATGGGTCAATGATATTTATAATGGCGATGGCACCGCAGGTGGGCACGGTGGTTTTGTTTATACGCGTGATTCAGTTTTTGCACAAAGCAACCCCAACTCTGAATGTGCGTCATGCCATCAACCGCAAGGTTGGATTGAAACCCCCAATAGTGCTTTGGATTCACATGTCAACAACCCCACTGCTGCGGTTGCTCACGGTGTATCCTGCGATATTTGCCATAAAGTTGCCAATGTTGATACCACTAAAATCAATTTTCCAGGCATTTATACTGGAGCGGTGCAATTTAGCAAGCCTTACAATGGACAGCAAATTCAATACGGTGTGCTCGGTGATGTAAACTTTTCGATAAATTCGCTCATGCGTGGTTCCTACCAACCTCAGATGCGAGCAGAACTGTGTGCAGCCTGTCATCAAGATGCCGCAGACCCACAACAGAATGAAAGCTACAATGGCGTCATTTCAGAACCAACCTACTTGGAATGGGCCGCTTCGGATTATGCCAATCAAAACTCGCCGAACTATGCCGATTGTGTCGATTGCCATATGCAAGCATCGGACAACAACCAGGTATGTTCCGTCATTGCTCCACCACCTCGTCCACTTGAAAAAGTCAGAAATCATCGAATAGAAGGCTCAACACCCGCTTATTTAGAGAATGCTGTTGATTTAAGCATGAATGTTTCAACCAATAACAACCAGCTTGCAGTTAATGTTTCTATCCACAACAACCAAACAGGGCACCATGTGCCAACGGGCGTTACGGTGAGAAATATGATACTTTTAGTTGAAGCATGGGAAGATGGCAAAGACCCTTTAACCGATGGCTTGCTGTTTACAGGAACCCAAAAAATTCATGATTTGGGAGGTGTTGGCAATCCTGCTCAAGGTTATTATGCGGGGCTTGCGGGCAAACTTTATGCCAAAGTCAATCACGATGCCAATGGCAATGGGCCCACTTTTTTCACCGATGCCACAGGTTTACAATTTGACAACCGCATTGCTGCCAATGCAACCGATACCACGGATTACACTTTTGCCTTACCAAACTATGAAGCACATATTAAGGTCAGAGCACGCTTGATTTATCGC
>CAZQMH010000221.1:0-4731 GCA_964594435.1 uncultured Alcanivoracaceae bacterium | reverse complement strand
TCTTGGTGCTGGTTTTGCTTTGCAAAATCCTGATACACCTTTGTGGCAGTTCCAATTGTGGGCATTGTTATCGGGTTTTGGCGGCGGAAATTTTGCCTCTTCCATGAGTAATATTTCTTACTTTTATCCTAAAAAAATACAAGGTTATTCATTAGGTATGAATGCTGGTTTGGGTAATTTTGGCGTGACAACCATGCAAATTTTGGTGCCATTGGTGATGACAATTGCTTTATTTGGTTCTTTTGGTGGCGATTCTTTGGCTTTGCAAAGCACCTCAGGCACATTAATTGGCAAAATTCCAGCAGGCACGCAAACCTGGATTCAAAATGCGGGTTTTGTGTGGATGTTGTGGTTGGTGCCATTAGCCTTTGCGACATGGTTCGGTATGAATAATATTGCTGATGAACATGTTTCGCCCAATGTGGGTTCGCCATTTGTGGCTTTTGCCAAAATTTTATTTATGTTAGCCATTGGTTTATTAACTGCGACTTTTGGCTTGTGGTTGTTGCTGGTTCAGCATTTGGATAAATTTATTGTCCTGCCGATTGTTATTGTCATGACTGTGGTGTTGTTGAAATTGATACCTGGAGCGATTGGTAAAAATTTAACCCGTCAATACCAAATTTTCAAAAACAAGCACACTTGGGTTATGACGGTTATTTATACCATGACTTTTGGTTCGTTTATTGGTTATGCTGCGGGTTTTGGCTTGGCGATTAAGGTTATATTTGGTTTCAAACACATGATGGTTGATGGACAAATGGTGCATAATATTGCCAATCCTGATGGGCCAAGTGCTTTGATGTATGCGTGGACTGGACCGTTTATCGGGGCATTAATTCGACCTGTTGGTGGCATGATTGCCGATAAACTTGGTGGTGCTCGTGTGACCCAATGGGTTTCTATTGTCATGATTGGTTCGGCTCTTGGTGTGGCTTATTACATGCAACTTGCCTATGCCAGTGCGACACCACAAGATTATTTTGTGCCATTTTTAATTCTATTCTTAATTTTATTTACTGCTACAGGTATCGGTAACGGTTCAACTTTTAAAACCATTGCTGCTATCTTTGATAAGGAACAAGCGGGTCCTGTCTTGGGCTGGACTTCTGCTATTGCGGCTTACGGTGCGTTCTTAATTCCTAAGATTTTGGGCGAACAAATTAAAGCCACTACGCCACAATATGCTTTGTATGGGTTTGCCATATTTTATGCTGTTTGTTTGTTGCTTAACTGGTTTTATTACATGCGCAAAGGTGGTGAGTACCATAATCCATAAAATACCGTAAGGTGGGTTTACCCACCAATAATTATTAAATTATATTGATATAAAATGGTGGGTAAACCCACCTTACAATAAAACTTTAGGGGTTTATAACAATGAGTCAATTTTTAGACAGGCTAACTTATCTAACTAAGAAAAGCCCAGAGACATTTTCAAACGGTCATGGTATCACTACCGATGAAGACCGCAGTTGGGAACGTGCTTACCGCAACCGCTGGTCGCATGATAAAATCGTGCGTTCAACTCACGGTGTGAATTGCACGGGTTCGTGTTCGTGGAAAATCTATGTCAAACGTGGTTTGGTGACGTGGGAAACCCAACAAACCAATTATCCACGCACACGCGATGATTTACCCAACCATGAGCCCCGAGGTTGTCCACGTGGAGCCAGTTATTCGTGGTATTTGTACTCGGCAACACGTTTAAAATATCCGATGATTCGTGGACGTTTGATGCGTTTATGGCGTAAAGCTAAGGAAAAACACTCTGACCCAGTGTTGGCATGGAAATCTATTATGAACAACAAGGACGATACAAAATCGTATAAATCCATTCGTGGTTTGGGTGGTTTTGTGCGTGCAGAATGGGATGAAGTGAATGAAATAATCACCGCATCCAATGTGCATACCATTAAAGAATACGGACCCGATAGAGTGATTGGCTTTTCGCCCATTCCAGCCATGAGTATGGTGTCTTATGCTGCGGGTTCACGTTATTTATCCCTTATTGGTGGCGTTTGTTTGAGTTTTTATGATTGGTATTGCGATTTGCCACCAGCTTCGCCGCAAACGTGGGGCGAGCAAACCGATGTGCCTGAAAGTGCCGATTGGTATAACTCCTCTTATATAATTGCTTGGGGTTCAAATGTTCCACAAACCCGAACACCCGATGCACACTTCTTTACTGAAACCCGCTACAAAGGCACAAAAACTGTATCAGTCACGCCTGATTATTCCGAAGTCGCTAAACTCACCGACGAATGGCTGCCTGCACGTCAAGGCACCGACGCCGCATTAGCAATGGCAATGGGGCATGTTATTTTAACCGAATACCACCGTGATAATGTCAGCCAATATTTTGATGATTATTGTCGCACCTATACTGATATGCCATTCTTAATCTGTTTGGATAAACACGAAAGTGGCTATGTTTCTGGGCGAACTTTACGTGCCAGCGACATAAAAGAGTTGTCTACTCAAGCAAAAGCGGAATGGAAATCGGTTTTGATTGATGAAAACACCAACAAATTGGTTGTGCCCAATGGCACAATTGGTTCACGCTGGGAAGACAAGCAAGCAGGTGAGCTGGGCAAATGGAATTTGGAAACCAAAGACAACACTAATGGCAATGAAATCTGGCCTGTTAAAACCCTTATTGACAGTCATGATGAAGTGCTTGAAGTGTCCTTTCCTTATTTTGCCAGCAAAAAGCATCAGCAGGAAATTTTCCAACACACCCAACACGATGAAATTATCAAACACAAAATACCCGTTAAAAAAATCACAACCAAAGACGGTGATAAATACGTGACGACTGTTTTTGACCTGATGATGGCGAATTACGGTATCGAGCGTGGTTTGGGTGATGAAAACTGTGCCAAAGATTATGCCGATGACAAGCCATACACACCAGCTTGGCAAGAGCAAATAACTGGAGTTGGTAAAGAAACAGTTGTTCGTATTGCCAAAGAATTTGCCGAAAATGCGGATAAAACTCGTGGTCGTTCGATGATTATTATTGGGGCAGCGATGAACCATTGGTATAACATGGATATGAATTATCGAGGCATCATGAACATGTTGATGATGTGTGGTTGTATCGGCAAATCTGGCGGCGGCTGGGCACATTATGTTGGACAAGAAAAATTACGTCCACAAACAGGCTGGATTCCTTTAGCATTTGCCACCGATTGGTACCGTCCACCACGCCACATGAATGGCACTTCATTTTTCTACAACCATGCCGATCAATGGCGTTATGAAAAACTGGAAATCGACGAACTCATATCACCTTTAGCAGATAAAAAAGATTGGAGCAATTATTCCTTGATTGATTGTAACGCTCGCAGTGAACGCATGGGCTGGTTGCCATCGGCTCCGCAGTTAAAAGAAAATCCCATCGAATTGACCAAACAAGCCAAAGCAGCGGGCATGAGTTCGGCGGATTATGTGGTCAGTCAATTAAAATCCAAAGATTTAGAGTTTTCCTGTCAAGACCCAGATAATGAGAAAAATTTCCCCCGCAATATGTTTATTTGGCGTTCCAATATTCTCGGTTCATCTGGTAAAGGGCACGAATACATGCTCAAACATCTGCTTGGTGCGCAAAATTCTGTATTTGGAGAAGATATTGGTAAACTTGGTAAAGATTTACCCACCGATGTTAAATGGCACGAAGATGGAGCCGAAGGCAAATTGGATTTAGTCGTTACCTTAGACTTCCGTATGTCAACTACCTGTTTGTATTCGGACATTGTCTTGCCAACAGCAACATGGTATGAGAAAAATGATTTAAATACCTCAGACATGCACCCTTTTATTCACCCATTAAGCAAAGCGGTTGATCCAGCGTGGGAATCTCGTAGCGACTGGGATATATTTAAAGGTTTAGCCGAACGCTTTTCAAAAGTGTGCGAAGGGCATTTAGGAGTCGAAAAAGACATCGTCACCTTGCCAATGCAACACGACACACCAGGTGAATTAGCCCAACCTTTTGCCGTAAAAGAATGGTACAAAGGTGATTGTGACCCAATACCTGGAAAAACCATGCCAGCCTTGATTGAAGTGGAACGAGATTATCCCAACACGTTCAAAAAATTCACTTCGGTTGGACCTTTGCTGGAAAAACTAGGCAACGGCGGCAAAGGCATCTCATGGAATACCGATAAAGAAGTGGAGATGTTACGCAGTATAAATCGCAAGGTTCGCGAGGATGGGGTTTCCAAAAACCAACCACGTATCGTAAGTGATATTGAAGCCACCGAAGTGATTATGTCATTGGCACCTGAGACCAACGGTCAAGTGGCAGTTAAAGCGTGGGAAGCCTTAGGTAAATTTACGGGTCGTGACCACACGCATTTAGCCAAGCCAAAAGAAGATGAAAAAATCCGCTTCCGAGATATTCAGGCACAACCGCGTAAGATTATCTCCTCACCAACATGGTCAGGACTTGAGGATGAACACGTCAGTTACAATGCCTGTTACACCAATGTGCATGAGTTAATTCCATGGCGAACCTTAACAGGTCGCCAGCATTTTTACCAAGATCACAAATGGTTGCGTGATTTTGGTGAGGCCTTATGTGTTTACAAACCACCAGTCAATACCAAAACAGTAGAGCCGATAAAAGGTTACAAACCCAATGGCAATAAAGAAGTTGCCCTCAACTTTATCACGCCACACCAAAAATGGGGTATTCATTCAACTTATTCAGAGAATTTGTTGATG
>CAZQMH010000220.1:0-4798 GCA_964594435.1 uncultured Alcanivoracaceae bacterium | reverse complement strand
GAAGACATTAAACAGTAAAGAGGTGCTGATGTCTTTGTTTGTGTTGTCATAGCCCAGTTGCAGATTAACCACATAGGGCGATTGTCCTTGTAATGGTCGGGTGTTGTTGGTTTGTCCGCCAGGGCGGTCGCTACGCAGGGTGATTTCTGATTGAATATAAGCGTAATTGGCGGATAGATAAAAATCTGACCACCAGTCTTTTTTCAGCCAGCGATTTATGAAAGAGAAATCTTTGTAAATTTCTAATTCAATGCCAGCATTTTCAGCGGCTTGAGCATTGTCAAAACTAATAATTCGTGAGGAACCAGGCAGAATGATTAATTCTATTGGGTTAAAAAATTGTTTGTAGAATAAACTGACCGAAACAAATTCACCAGCAGAGAAATATTTATCCCAACGCAGGTCATAATGTTTGATTGTGCCGGTGATGAGGTCTGGATTACCAATGACATTTCTATCCAAAACAGGGTCTTTAAATTGTGCAGGGGAGAGTTCTTTAAAATCGGGTCTGGTGGCAGTTTGGGCGTAGTTAAAACGGATTTCATTGTCTTTGGGTAAGAATAAGGTGCTGGAAAATGATGGAAAGTAGTCATTATCTTGCAGCGATACTTCTATGGGAGCGGCATTGCTGTCAAATAGGTTGAAAGTGGTAACGGATTGATAAAAGTCTTCTTTGCGCAGTCCTAATGAGATTTTAAAGCGTTGTTTGTAAGCATAATCCAAAGAAAAATAACTGGCTTTGATGTCTAAATTGGCAAAATAGTTGTCGGTGGCTCGGGTGACTTCGACTAATTGGTAACCTTGTGGGTCTATAAACTCTGGTGAAAGGATGTTTTCTAAATCACTGCCTCGGTCAATTTGGTTGACCAAGGAACCGACATCTTCAAACACAAAACGGCGAATGTCGGAGTTTCTGTCTTTGCTGACCCATGATTGCCCGCCATTGAGTAAAATATCATGGTTGTTGCCAAAACTAAGTGGAAAACTTAAATCGTAATGAATATCCTTGCTTAAATCTTGCAGTTCGCGCCACACACGTGAGTTGGAATCGTTGCGCGTAGAAAAAATAAAGTCTCCTTCCTCGCGTTGGTCATAACGGTAAATTCTATTGTCGGGTTCATCAAAATTGGCAGTGGAGTCGGTGTATTGCCAGTTTAATTTTAGCCCGCCAAGATTAGATAAAACATGTTCGCCAAAACTTTGGAATGAGGCAAGCTCACGTTCGGTCCAACGCAATTCGTAAATGCGGCGGGAATTGCCTAAATCTTCATTGAAGCCTTCGGCAATTTCGTTGAAATTCTGGGTGTTTCTTAACAACATGTAGTTGGCTGCTATTTTATTGTTTTCGGAAAACTCTATGCCTGTGGTTAAAAAACTACTGAGATTTATATTGCGTCGGGTGGTGCTAGAGACTTCTTCGGAATCCAATGCCAAAGTTGTGCCCGAAGAAACAATGTAATCGCGGCGTAATTCTGAACGTGTTTGGTAGTCAGAACCGTATTCTATGGCACTGGAAAAGCCCAAAGCGATACCCGATTCTAAGTCTTTTCGCATACCGCCAGAGAGACTAAAGCCCACGCCTGGGTCGATGGTTTCGTTGCTTAAATTGTAGGTGTTTGTCAAAGATTCGCCGATGCTTTCCAGTTCTTCTGGACTAAATCCACCTGCAATAAACGGATTGCTGGGTCGCAATTCGGTGCCGCCGTCAATGGCTTGTTGCAATAACTCAGGTATGGCTCGTGAGCCATCGTCAAAACCAGTCCAATCACTGCCGCCACCTTGATAACTTAATCCGTCTTTGCCAGTGGTTTGGGAATTGTTTTTGTAGGATAAACCGACTTTTAAGAAATTTGATTTGGGTAGAGAGATGGTTTTTAAGGTGACACTGCCGCCGCCGAATTCGGCAGGAAGTTGGGCTGAATAACCTTTTTGCACTTCTATACTGGAAATAATGCCCGTTGGGAATAAATCCAATGGCACAACACGGCGAGTCGGGTCAGGACTGGGCAAGTTGGCACCATTCAATAAGGTGCTGGAATAGCGTTCGCCCAAACCACGAACAAAGATAAATTTGCCATCAACCAAGGTTAAACCCGTGACCCGTTTGAGGGCACCTGCGGCATCGGAATCACCTGATTTTGAGATTTGTTCCATGCTTAAATAGTTGGCGACAGAATTGTTTTGTTTGCGTTCTTCCAAAACCGAAGCCAAAGAACCTTCAATAAAAGGCACAACAACGACAAATTCTGGCAATTCTTTACCCGCAGGTGTCATTTCAATCTTAAATTGTGCAAGCCCATCAACAGAAACTTCAACCTTGGGTTTTATAATGCTATTGTATTGGGCGTGCAACACGCTGATGTTGTAGTTGCCTGATTGCAGCTTGGTTTTAAAGTGACCCTTTTCATCGGTGATGAGGTGTTCACTTAGTCCGCTGATGTATATTCGAGCTCCTGCAATACCTTGATTGTCTTCTGCTGAAATAACGGTGCCTGAGAGTGTGGTCATCACGCTTTGAGTTGGTTTGTCTTTTTTGTCAGCTTGATTTAAGGAGATATTTGTTGGGTCTTTTGAGGTTTCTATATCGACAATTGGCTGTTGGTCTTTTGCCTTGATATCGACTAATAATTGCACAATTTCATCTTTTGTTAATGCTAAATTATGCGTATAAATTTCATCTTTTTGGCTTTTAAGAACAATGGTGTGATTGCCAGCTTTAAACAATAAAACGGCATTGCCATAGCTGTCAGTTGTCGCTAATTTTTGCTTGTTTTCATAAATATCAACTTGCGAAAGTGGTTCGCCCTTAAAAAACACAAAGAGTGAGACTTTGGCGTCATTTTTTGCCATAACAACGTGCGACAATAGCATTAAAGTTAGAATGTATTTGCTCATAATTATCTCGTGTACTTGTCGATTGTTCTAAAGCTTTTTATTGGCAACGCCATGTTTCTTGTTGGCATTCGCTCATGATTTTTCTTAATTCTGTGGCTTTTTTGAAGTTTTCGGTTTCTGTAATTTGATTGAGGTATTTATCTGCTTTGGGGTAATTGCCCGTTTTGAAAAAAGCATAAGCCAAAGCGTATTTCATGTTTTCATCATTTTGCAAATGAACGCGCTTGATGTTGTCTTCCATGGCGATGGCTTGATCAAAGTTTTCCAGTTGCAGCATCAATGCCATGCGTTGTTTTAATTTTTCTTTTTGCTCACTTATCATGCCATTGAGGGTTAATGCCATGTAATGCGAGCCTGCCCGTCTGTAAAGCTCGGCGGCTTCTTTTATCAAGGCAGGATTGAATAAAGCGGCATCATGAATAATTTTGGCAGCCACAAAATAATCGTCGTTTTGAATGTAAACAGCCGCTAAGGATTTACTGATGTTTTCATCATTGGGGAATTGCAAGTGAGCATTTTCTAAAAACACTAAGGCGGATTGACTGTCACCTGAGTTGCGTATGGCATTGCCAATGGCGACGTAGTCATCGCGTTGTCCTTTGAATTTTTGCAAATAGTGCTTGCCCAAAATAGCAGCTTGTTGGTTGTAGCCTAATTCTAAGTAATAAAAAACCTGTCGACGCATGAAATTTTTATCATCAGGAAAAATTTTACTGGCTTGCTCCAAGGTAGCAATGGCATTGGCGTATTGTTTTAATTGCCAGTAACTTTGCGAACGCATAAAATAAATCGCGGGTATTTTTTGCACGCTTTGACCCGCAGATGCCAAGGCATTCAAAGTTAATTGGTAGTCTTTAGTGGCATAAGCGGCTTGGGCTAAATAAACATCCATCACCGCATCCACTGCACCCAAGGTTTTGGCCTTTTGAATAAACTTAATTGCTTGTGAGTTGTTATTGGTGCGTACCGATAATAGGGCAGAAACGATATAAAAACGCTGCAAATCCGTGTTTTCATCATCCAAATCAACTTGAGAAAGGGCAAGCTTTGCTCGTTCATAATTGTTGTCTTTGAGCATTAAGGACGCTAAATCAAGGTGGTTTACGCTGTTTTCATCAGTCTTTTTGGCCAGTACAGTTGGATTTATGCTTGATAAGAGTATAAATGTTAGTAGGTAATATTTTTTCATAATTAACTCAAATCAAATCGAATGCGTTGTTTGGCCCACGTTTTGACGGGTTTGCCTTGGTATTGTGCGGGTTTAAACTTCCAACTTTGCATGGATTGTTTTGCCGCTTCATCAAAAACGCCTTGTGGATGGGATTCAACAATTTTTATTTGTTCAATTTCACCGGTAATGCCGATGAGTAAAGAAAATACCACATAACCTTCGGTGCCTTTTGCACGAGCACGTGCAGGATAAGTTGCTGGTGCTTGATAAATCGCACGTGGAGAAGCATCAACCATGTCATCGGTCATAACAATTCCCGATGCATTACCTAAAATATCATTGTCCAAATCATTTAAGCCTGCCAATGAAAACTCTGGTAAGCCTAAATCAACTCCGGCAAGATTGCTGTTAAGGTTTAACAATGGAGCTGGCGGGGCTTTGCGGCTTCTTTTTGGTTTGGGTTTGGGGCGTTGCCTTTTGACGACTTGTTTGGCTTTGGGTTTTTTGCGGTTGAATTTTATTTCTGTACCGACTTTATCGTTGCTGTTGTCTTGCTTTATCTTTTTGTTGTTAATTAATAAAACCGTGCTTAAGACCAAGGTCGTTCCCACTAACATGGAAACAAAGCCACTAAAAAACCGCAGCCATTTGTCTGGTTTTTTAGGGTATTTCATTGTTTCAAGCTTTGCCATTTCAACCTTCACCGACTTCTTTGGAGGTCGCAACGCCAAC
>CAZQMH010000219.1:0-4828 GCA_964594435.1 uncultured Alcanivoracaceae bacterium | reverse complement strand
AAGCTGGACCGTTTAGGATTTCTACGCTTTTGATTAAATCTGTTTCAGGAAAATCCGCTGTTGCATGACCATAAGAACCTATTGAGAATTGTTTAGCATTAGTGATACCATCCACCTCAATGGCAACCCTATTTTTGCCAATGCCTCGAATATTAATCCCCGCCGAACCAAAACGTGTGCCCGCATCTTCCATACTGATATTGCTTTCATATCGCAGAATATCGGACATATTTTCACTAGATGTTGCGGCTATATTTTCAGCATTGATGACAGAGACTGCACCAATAACATCGGTGATTGGACGTTCTTGTTTATTTGCAACAGCCACAACCGTTGTGGCGTCCAACTCGACTTTCGCATCATCTTCAGCATGCAGCATTTGACTTAATATCAAGCCTAAACTTAACGTTATATGGGACTTTTTCATGATTTTAATTACTATTTAAAAAAAATCACAGTTTAGTTAAATGCAATCAAACGCCACTTGATGAAGGTCAAAAACTACAAAATAGTGGTCGATAAATGAGCTTTTCCTGAAACTTGCCCTGCTTTGAGTAGGCTTACATGTATTCAAAAACTTTGACGACTTTTCTTACCCCTCTGAGGTTTCTGATTTTATCAACCACGGCATTGGCTTCTGCTTTGTTTACTCTGCCCATTAAATAGACAATGCCTCGGGTTGTCATGATGCGAACTCGGGTTGGATTAAAGCCTTCTAGTTTTATTTTCACTAACGAGGATTTGGCTTTTGAGGTGATGTAGGAGTCTTTTGTTCTGCGTTTGAAATTGGTTGGTATTGATTCTTTTAGTTCATTGATGACTCGCACCACACCACGCCTTGAGGCCGCCGCATCTTCGGCTTTTTTCTTGTCTGAATAGTTTTCCGCTTCACCAACTAATAAAACAACGCCGTTGTAAGTCATGACTTTGATGTGTTTATCGTTGTTTATGTTGTTTCTTATTTCTTTGCGGACTTGTGCAGATATAATTTTATCATCTAACACTTGCCCGGCTGAACGTCTGTCATTGGCGACAGTAATTCCTGAGACGACCGCTCCACCGACGATAACTGGAGCACAGGATGGTAATACTATTGTCATTATTGCTATTAAAATGATTGTGTTTTTCATGTTCTTCTACCTAATAAAATGCATTTTCTATCCAATTGATGGTTGGATTCTGTTTTTCGCCTTGTATAGACACCACATCAAAGCGGCAGTTCCTGTCTTTGTATTGTTTATTTTTTAACAAAAACATTTGTGCGGCTTTGATTATTCTTTTTTGTTTTTTTTTGGTTACCGATTCCAGTGCTGACACCCATGCACTGTTATTGCGGTATTTCACTTCTACAAATACCAGTGTTTCTTTGTCTTTCATTATTAAATCAATTTCTCCTGCTTTGCAATTAAAATTCTTTTTTACTTTTTTTAATTTTTTTTCAAGCAGATAGTTATAGGCGATGTTTTCCCAATAATCTCCTAAAATTCGCATGTTATTCTCTTTCGGCTTCCAACAACAAATTCTGCTCTTCTTGCAATGGTGGTAATAATCTCACTTTTTCATTGTCAAATTCTGCCCAACTGAGTTGTCGGTGAATAACTCCTTGCAAATCCATGCTTAAATCTCCACTCATGCCGTGCATTTTTTGATTTTGAATGGTTCGCATCCACTCTAAGCGTGGGTAGAGAGAAATGGCATCATAGCCAAAAGCAAAGTATTTTTTGTTGCTTTTTAGCTTGTTGACGTCAAAGCTTATGGCATTTTGCATGCTTGATGCATCAATTACAAATTGACTTTGGGGAAACCTTATGCCTTCTAAGTCCTTATTTTTTGAGCGGCTCATACTACTGCTATAGACGCTTGAAGTTGTATAAACAGGAACGGTTTGGGCTTGGAAAAATTTTAACTGGGGTTTTATCAAACGTATTTGTTTGGCTTTTGCTAACAGCACAATGGCATCAATATCAGGACGAATTTGTGCTTCACTGTTCAGTTTTGTGCCAAGAAGTGCTTGCAGATGACGAATGCGAGCTTGTGATTCATAAAGACCTAGTGCTTTTTTTATTTCGTTGGAAAAATCATGACTGCCTTGCGGATAAAATCCATAACTCATTACTTTTCCGCCATTATAGGCAAAGTCCTTTTCAAATTGTGCGGCGAGTTCTCGCATGTTCTGAGTATCAGGAGCGAGCAACATTATTTGTTTTTTGTGTTCTGCATTTAAACGATCGGCAATATTTCTCACGTCATCTTCTGGCGATAGAGAGAATTGATAAAAACTATTGGGGTTGTCTTCTTGGGCTAATTTATTCAGCAATAAAACTGGAATACTTGATGGGCTCAATTGATTGACCGCCTGGATAGATTGTTTGTCTAGTGGACCGATAATAAATTGGGCACCTGATTCAATGGCAGAATACCATGCGGAGGAAAAACTTTCCCCATTTGATCCTGTATCAAAAAAATGCAAGCTTTGTGCGGCATTTTCTGCTGCAAATAAGGCTGCAATCATGCCTTGTTGAATGCTTTTGGCTATGGTTCTGTATTTGCCACTCATGGGTAACAATACCGCTACATTGTCATAATTGTTACTGTTTAAAAACATTGCATGAGCGGGATGATTCTGCCAGTTTGCTTGCCATTGGCTGATGGCTTGAGCGTCTTGTGACTGTGCGGCATAAGCGGCTTCTATCCAGCCTTTTTGTAATTCTGATAATTGCAAATCAAATAAGGCTTGGGTTAATTGCGTGTCGTTGACTTGCAAAAGATTGGTAATTATTTGTGTATTTAAATCTAAAAGTGAATTGATTGCTGAAAGTTCTATCAAATCCAAAGCGGCATCAAGATAATTGTGCTGGTGGTTATAAATTGTGGCTCGTATACTTAAAAACCGTGGGTAATAGTCACTTGTTTTGTCTTGGTTGATAAGGTTTACATTGTATTGTGCGGTTGTGTAATCGCCTTTGTTGATGGCAATTTGGGCTTTAAGAATGGCGTACAAGGGGTGATTTACATCGCCATGGTAACTGTTTAATAATTGTGCAGATTTTTGTGGATAACCCGCTTGCAAATAACTGTCGGCTGCTTTTAAAACAAAAATATCATCACCGTACTGCTGATAAAGTTTTTCGTATTGAATTGATGCTAAGGCAAAATTTTGCTTTTTGTAATCAGCTTGGGCTTGTTGCAAACCTTGGTATTCTTGATTTTCTCGACGAATTGGTTGGTTACCACAGGCAGAAACCAGTAGAATGGCAAGTATTAAAATTATTCTCATAATAAATTCATGACTCAGTTAAATAAAAAAACAGGCCTATTATATATTGTTGCGACACCAATTGGTAATTTAGATGACATAACACACCGTGCTATCGAAATTTTAAGCTCTGTCGATATCATTGCTTGTGAAGATACACGTCATTCTGGGCGATTGCTAGCAAATTATGGTATAAAAAAACAATTAATGAGTTTTCATCAGCACAACGAAAACTTATCTGCTAAAAAGTTTATCACTTTATTAAAAAAAGGCAACAGCATAGCCCTGATTTCTGATGCAGGCACACCGTTAATTAGCGATCCTGGTTATCCATTAGTTAAACTGGCACATGATGAGGGAATAAAAGTTGTGCCAATTGTTGGTGCTTGTGCCATTATTGCTTTACTGAGTTGCAGCGGATTAGCAACCAATGAATTTCATTTTTATGGTTTTTTATCCGCAAAAAAACAACAGCGATTGCAGCAACTTGCAGAAATAAAAAACACGACTTTTACCAGTATTATTTATGAATCAACCCACAGAATTATAAAGTGCCTGAAAGATATGCAAGCAGTACTTGGGGATAATAAGATTATTTCAATGGGACGTGAATTAAGCAAAACATTTGAAACCATTAAAAGAGGAACAGTTTTACAGATACTAGAATTTATCGAAGCCGACAGCAATCAACAAAAAGGTGAATTTGTAATAGCCATAACTGGCACCGAAAAAACGACCAACCAATCCATTAATGCCAATCAAAAAAAACTTGCACGCCTTTTGAGCAAAGAATTACCACCAAAAAAAGCTGCCAAGATTACTGCCGAATACTGCGATGGTCATGCTAAAGAGATTTATCACTATTTGGTTAGCAAGTAAACACCCTGATTTTTCTTTTTGCTTTCGATTTTCTATTCAGTTTAGCAAATAACATTGAAATTTCGCATGGCTATCTTGTGCAAGCACCTGCTTTAAATAGGGTAAAATCTGTTGCATTTGTTCGGCAAGCTTCCACGGTGGATTGATAACAATCATTCCAGAACCCGTCATTCCATAAGCATTGTCATCCGATTTAACACAAAGTTCTATGCGTAGAATTTTCTTTATCGAGGATTGCTTGAATTGGCTACAAAATTTTTCGGCTTGCTGGCGTGAAAGAACGGGATACCAAATAGCAAAGATGCCAGTTGCAAATTTTTTATAAGCTTTTTTAACCGCTTGCAACACATCACTGTATTCTGTTTTCAATTCATAAGGCGGATCAATAAGGATTAAACCTCGTCGTTGAATGGGCGGCACTTTAGCCAGTAACGACTTAAAACCATCGGCTTGAACGATTGCCACATTTCTCTTGCCTGTAAATTCTTGCTCAAGCAAAGCAAAATCACTGGGGTGCAGTTCACTTAATTCCAAACGGCACGTGCGAGGCAATAAAATATGGGCTAATAATGGTGAACCAGGATAAAATTTTAACTTACCATTGGGATTCAGTTGTTTTATAACACGGCGGTAAGGTTCTAGGAGCTTGTCCGAGAATAGGAATCGTAGTGAAGGAAAGATGGATTTAGGGCT
>CAZQMH010000218.1:0-4844 GCA_964594435.1 uncultured Alcanivoracaceae bacterium | reverse complement strand
ATATGCAATCGCAGGTGGGTCCATTGCTGATTTGAGGTGATTTCAAACAAGTTTTGCGAGCCTGGTTGCAGTGGGCTTTTGCTTAAAATTTGTTGCCAATCTTCTTCGTTAGGCACACCCGTCACACACGCCGCATCGAGTGAAGCATGGGGTGGATGATTGCCTAAAAAATGATTGGTATCAATATCAACACCAGCGATTATCCCGCGTAAACCAAGTTTTATAATGACCCAATCGTGTCCTGCTGTGCGTTTGCGACGAGATTCCCAACCGTCCATCCATTTGCCATGTTCGGTGTATTTGTCTTCGATAAAGATGCCTCGCCCTGCTTTGAGTAAATTGTCCATTGGGGCAAAAAAATCATCGCTGCATTGCAGTGTTTTTCCACCTGTTCTTGCGGCGGCCAAATCAATTAAGTGTGTAAAGTTTTTCATTGTTGTTTGAGGTATTTTCCCATAGGTTTGGTGCTGAAATTAGTGTGGTTTTTGGCATAAATGACGTGACCTGCCAATAGTGTTTGTTCAACTACGCCATAGACGGTTTGCTGTTCGTAGGCTGATAGTTTATTTTTATGTAAGGTGGTTTTTTGTTCGATGGTGTGTTGCTCATCAGGGTTCCAAATAACAAAATCTGCTTGAAAGCCTGTTTTTATTTTGCCCTTTTTGTCTTGTAAACCGACCAATTGTGCTGGTTTTTCGCACATCCACCGTACCAAATCTGCCAGCGTAAAATCTGTTTCTCGCAGTTTCGTCCATATCAGTGATAAGCCAAATTGCAAGGAAGAAATTCCACCCCAAGCATCCCATAGATTGTGTTGGGCTAATTGTTTTAAAGCTGGCGTGCAGGGAGAATGATCGGAAACAATAAAGTCAATAACGCCTTCTTTTAAGCCGTTCCACAAGGCCTCTTGGTTATGTGAATTTCGTATCGGTGGACAACATTTAAACCGCCCATCACCATCGGGAATAGTTTGTGAACAAAGGGTTAAATAATGCGGGCATGTTTCTGCGGTGATTTTTATGCCTTTTTGTTTGGCTTTTTGAATGAGATCTAATGCTTTGGCTGAACTCAAATGCACAACATGCACTTTGCATTGGTATTTTTCACTCAGAGCAATGATTGTTTTAATGGCATCGACTTCCCACTTGTCGGGTCGAGAATTTAAAAATTCCGCATACGAAGACTTGTCATGAATAACCGCTTGGCTGCTACAGTTATCCAATTCAGCATGCACCAATAAGGTGGCATCACCTTGTGCCAGTATTGGCATTGCTTGTGCCAAGGTTTTGGTATCGCTTGCTGGAAATTCATCAATGCCAGAATCAATCATAAAAGCCTTAAATGTGCTAATTCCAGCCGCTACCATTGCAGTAAGCTCATTTTCATTGTGTGGAATAACACCACCATGAAAGCCAATATCCACCCACATTTGTTCTGCTAAATGTGACATTTTTTGCTTGAGAGCTTTCACCGTTGTAGTCACGGGTATGCAATTTAATGGCATGTCAAATACCGTGGTGATGCCACCTGCTGCTGCACTTTGGGTTGCGGTGTTAAAACCTTCCCAATCGGTACGCCCAGGTTCATTAATATGCACATGCGTATCAATAAGTCCTGGCATGATGATTAAATCACCATAATCCTTTAGTTGGCATGTGCTTGTGCTATTGTTTTTTGTGTCAACCGCACAGATATGACCATTTTCAATAAAAATCGTCGCTTTTTGTAGTTTTCCTGCGGTGAAAACTCGATTGGAAGTGATGGCTTTCATGTTTTTTATTGGTTTTCAGATTGTTGCAGCCATGCGCCCAATACTGCTCTTTCGTCTTGGGTCATGTTGGTGGTATTGGCTAATGGCATAATCTGAGCATTGACGGCTTGGGCTTTGATTTTTTCTCCATTGTGTTTAATCGTGTCTAAATTATCAAACATAAGGCCTTTGGGGGCTTGGGCAAAAATTGGGCTACTTGGTTTGGCAGCGTGGCAACTGATGCAATGCTTGTCGATTATTTTCATGACCTGCATATCACTGATGCTTTGTGTATTTTGTTGTGTGTTTTTTGTGTTTGATGGTTTGGTGTAAATAACCAAAACAATCAGTAATATGATAGCCAATGGCAACAACCAATAATTGTTTATTTTCTTGCCTCTCAAGTTAAACCAATGCCGTACGCTGACACCAACCAACACCAGTCCTGCCAAAACCAGCCATGCATTTTTGTGCCCAAAAGTACTAGGAAAATGATTGCTTATCATGATGAAAAGTACAGGCAAGGTCATGTAATTGTTATGGATGGAACGCCGTAAGGCATTGGCTCCGTAGGAAGCATCGGCAATTTCACCTTTTAGGGCAGCATTAACCATGATTTTTTGACTTGGAATAATAACAAAAAAGACATTTAGCACCATAATTATACCAATAACGGCACCAACATGAATATAAGCTGCACGAGCACTTAATAATTGCGTAAGCCCATAACTTAAACCCATCAGCAATAAAAACCCAATCAGGGCAAATAATTTTTGTTGTTTAACCAAGGGTGATTTACACATCTGGTCATAAATAGTCCACGAGACAACAATACTACCAATTCCAATAGCAATCGCCTGAACAGAACTTAATGCCATTACGCTGGGGTCAATCATGTAGGCATTGGCATTGTAATAATAAACAATACATAGCAAAGTAAAGCCTGAAAGACCAGTAAAATAGGCTTCCCACTTAAACCAATGCAAGTCTTTAGGGATGGTTTTGGGTGAATGTTTGTATTTTTCCAAGTAATAAAAACCTCCGCCATGAACGGCCCAAAGATTTCCAGCCAGTTCTGGGCGTAGATTTTTGATGCGGTTAAGGTTGTTTTCTAAAAAGATAAAATAAAAGGAGGCACCAATCCAGGCAATACCTGTTATCATATGTATCCAACGAACTGATAAATTTAACCATTCTACAATATGTGCTTCCAATTGATTTTTACTCTGTGAAAAAGGGTAATTATACCTGATTAATGCGGTATTCCCAATACAGAAAAAATAATTTAGAGTTTAAACCTGAAATTTAAGAAGTTAAATCGTAACTACTCGTACCTGCCGTCATTGCCGCAAAGGTGGCAATCTCATAAATAATAATTACAATGGTTGGTAAATATAAAGCCATTCACCATAGAGATTCCTGCCTACGCAGGAATGACGGTGTGAGTTGTTACGTTAAATCTTCGCCTCTATGGCTCGTTTGGCAATTTCATACTCGGGAAACAATAAAGGCAGCAGTTTTTTTAGTTCTTTACTCTCATCTTGTTTTGCCGCTAATTCTACCTTATGAGCAATATGGCTCAGTCGCATACAGCCAATGGTCGCAGCGGAACCTTTCAGTTTGTGGGCTAATGCTCGTGTTTTTTCAAAATCCTCTTGTGCATAGGATTGTTGAATATCTTTGATATAGCCACGAATGCTTGCGATAAATCGTTGGGTGATTTTCTCAATTAAAGCTTTATCACCTGACAGACGATTAAAAATAGCTTGGTAATCAAATATCGGGTGTTTGGATTGTGTTAATTTTGATTGGTTTATTTCTTTGATTTGGGTTTTGCTTTTAAGCCGCTTTTTCTTAGGTAACCATTGGTGTAGAATAACTTGTAATGTATTGAGGTCAATGGGTTTTGAGATGTAATCATCCATGCCAAAAGACAGACATTTTTCTTTGTCGCCTTGCATCGCACTTGCGGTCATTGCAATAATAATACTCTTATGGTCTAGCACTTTGGAATCAGGGTCACGAATGGTGCTGGTTGCTTGGTAGCCATCCATAACAGGCATGTGTATATCCATAAATATAATATCAAATTTCTTCTTATGTAAAATTTCAACCGCTTGCATACCATCATCAACAATAGTAATATCAAGATTGAAAACTTTTAACATTTCTTTGGCGACCATTTGGTTGGTTACATTATCATCAACGATTAATGCGGTTGCATTAAAATTTTCAAAAGTATTGATGTCAAGATTGTAGTTTTTCTCTAAATCATTTTTTTGTGCGATATTTTCTAATTGCAGTGTAAACCAAAAATGTGTGCCTTTGTTTTCTTGGCTGCTGAAACTTATTTTTCCGCCCATAAGTTCACATAATTGCTTGCAAATACTTAATCCAAGCCCTGTGCCACCATATTTTCGGGTAGTTGATTCGTCGCCTTGGTTAAATCTTTTGAATATTTTTTCTTGCTTGTCATTGCTGATACCAACGCCTGTATCTTGAATATCAAACTTTAATATACTGCTGTTATTGCCTTCCTTAACAAGCCGACAAGAAAGACTAATCAAGCCATCATGGGTGAATTTTATGGCATTATCAATCAAGTTCGTTAAGATTTGCCTGATGCGTCCAGCATCTCCTTTGTACCAATTTTTTAAATTATCGTCCAAGTTAAGCTTAAATTGGATACCTTTTTGCTTGATTCGATTGGCAATAGATGAGGTAAATTCTTTAATCAAATCATCCAAATTGAATTCCTTGATTTCCAATGCAAGCTGCCCTGCTTCCACTTTTGAAAAATCCAAAATATCATTGATGATTTTTATCATGCTATCAGCATTATTTTTTATCAACATGGCCCGCATTTTTTGTTCCTCGCTTAGAGGGTAACGCAAAAGGAGTTCCGTTGTGCCGATAACACCATTCATTGGTGTACGGATTTCATGACTCATATTGGCTAGGAAATCAGATTTGGCTTGGTTAGCATCATCGGCTTTTTGCTGTGCGAGAATGAGTTCTTGCTCTATTTTTTTGTTTTCTGAGATGTCTCGCATGACACAAAAAATCGCCCGTTTGCCGTTTGTAAGAAGGGCCG
>CAZQMH010000217.1:0-4869 GCA_964594435.1 uncultured Alcanivoracaceae bacterium | reverse complement strand
TAGAAGTCGAATTTGATGAAAAAGACAAAGAAACTTACGACAAAGTTCTGGTCGCAGTTGGACGCGTGCCCAATGGCAATAAACTCGATGCCGACAAAGCAGGCGTACAAGTCACCGAACGAGGTTTTATCGAGGTCGATAAACAAATGCGAACCAATATTCCACACATCTTCGCCATCGGCGACATCGTCGGACAACCCATGCTCGCCCACAAAGCCACCCATGAAGCCAAAGTCGCCGCCGAAGTCGCCCACGGTGAAAAAGTCTTCTTCGATGCCTTAGTCATCCCATCTGTTGCCTACACCGACCCCGAAGTCGCATGGGTCGGTGAAACCGAAATCACCGCCAAACAAAAAGGCATCAACTACGGCATCGGCAAATTCCCTTGGGCAGCCAGTGGCAGAGCCTTAGGGTTGGATAGAACCGAAGGATTCACCAAACTCCTATTCGATCAAGACACCGATTTAATCATCGGAGCTGGTATCACCGGACCCAACGCTGGAGAATTAATCTCCGAATTAGCACTCGCCATAGAAATGGGCTGCGAAGCCGCCGATATAGGACTCACCATACATCCACACCCAACCTTGGCAGAAAGTGTTGCCATGAGTGCCGAAGTATTTGAAGGAACGATAACGGACTTGTATATCCCGAAAAAGAAATAACGTAATTTAACCAAGAACCCCAAAAGGATCGTCATACCTGCGAAGGCAGCTATCTGTTTTTTGGTCGTTGTTTTGTCTAAAACTGCGAATGACTCAGAGTTTCAAGAGGTATTTAGATGAAACCAAAGATATGATTAAAATGTTTTATTTGACAAAATAAGCCAAATAATACAATTAAATTGAAATTTAATTGCAATTTAATTGTCTAGGTGTAATATATTGAGTTAAAAAGAGGACACAGCTATGTTGGTTGAATTTACGGTTAAAAATTACCGCTCCATTAAACAAGAACAAACGTTAAGCTTGGTTAAATCAAAAGGTGAAACAAGAAATTGTTTTATTGCAGATGTTGCAAATAGTATTGCTTTAACCAGTAGTGCTGTAATTTATGGTGCGAATGCTGCTGGCAAATCTAATTTGGTTGAAGCAATGGCATTTATGGATAATATGGTGCGTAAGTCTGCCACTTCAAAACAAAAAGGTGACAAAATTTCTGTTACTCCGTTTTTATTTGATGAAAATACAGCCCAAGAACCCTCTGAATTTGAACTGATTTTTATTTCTCAAGGCGTAAAATATCAATACGGCTTCTCGTTAGACAAAGAAAAAGTCATTGAAGAATGGTTAATTGCCTTTCCTAAAGGAAGACCTCAAGAGTGGTTTTCACGTATTTACAATGCTAAAACCAACAAAAGCGAATATAAATTTGGCAACCATTTAACTGGACAAAAACAAGTCTGGAAAAATGCGACACGAAATAATGCTTTGTTTTTATCCACAGCAATTCAATTGAATAGTGAGCAATTAGCACCCGTTTTTGATTGGTTTCAGTCCAAACTATATTTGATCGATAGTTCCGAGATTACTCCTAGTTTTACTCTTGAACAATGTGATGTATCCAATAACAAGAAATTGATTATTCAATTTTTGCAATCAGTTAATATTGATATTCATGCTATTGAAATCAAAAAAGAAAAATTTGATCCTGCTTTTTTACCAAAAGAAATGCCCTCTTCTGTAAAGGAAGCGTATATTGATAACTTAACTGGAAAAGATGTCATTAAAGAGATTCAATCTATTCACAAAATGAAAAATGGTAACTTGATAGCATTAGATTTAGAAGAAGAATCTGATGGCACGCAAAAGTTCTTTGCCTTATCAGGTCTGTGGCTAAATGCCCTGAGAAACGGTGATATTCTTTTTATTGATGAATTGCATAACAGCCTGCACCCTAAATTAGTTAAACATTTGGTAGAGTTATTTCACAATAAAAAAACCAACCCAAATAATGCCCAATTGATTTTTACCACACACGATACCTCTATTTTAAATCAAGATGTCTTTGCTCGTGACCAAATTTGGTTTTGCGAAAAAGACGAACAACAAGCCACTTTGTTATATCCATTAACTGATTTTAGTCCAAGAAAAGGACGGGAAAATCTTGAACAAAAATACATGTCAGGACGTTATGGTGCAATTCCTTTTATAAAGGAGTTTGAACTCGTTAAGCAGGCTTAATCATGGGAACAGACAACCTTTTTCATAAAAGAAAAGCACGAAAAAACCAAAGAAAAACCGCTTATCGCCAAGAGTATGACAAAGTACTCATTGTCTGTGAAGGTGAAAAAACAGAACCTAATTATTTTAAAGAACTTATCAATCACTATAAAATAAGCAGTGCCAATGTCAAAGTCGATGGTCGTTGTGGTTCAAGTCCAAAATGCGTCTTGGAATTTGCACAACGATTAGATAAAGAAGAAAAGGAAAAAGGCGATGCTTACAACCGAGTTTATTGTGTTATTGATAGAGATACACATGCTTGTTATGATGAAACAATAACAAAAATACAAAATAAAGAGTCATTTTATGCAGCCAATTCTGTTCCTTGTTTTGAGTATTGGCTATTATTACATTTTAATTATTCAACAAAGCCTTATTCCAACAAAGGAAATTCAAGTATTGCCAATGAAGTGCTAAAGGATTTAAAACAATATTTGCCAAATTATAAAAAAGGAACAAAAGATATTTTTAACCAAACCCAACAGGATTTAAAATTTGCTATTAACAATGCAAAACGGTCGTTAGACCAAGCCACAAAAAATAATACTGATAATCCCTCTACCAATGTTCATGAATTGGTGGAGTATTTAAAAAATTTAAAGAGGAAAATATGAGTTTTCAAAAACAATTTTTAAAAGCATTTATGAAAAAAAAATTCATAAGCATTCATACCGAGCAACCAGACAATGATAGTTATGATGGCATTATTGTTGCCTTAACTCAATCATATATCATCATAGCTCAAGAGTTAGATTATGAGTTTGATGGTTATGTGCTTATTCCAAGATGCAATATTTGTGGATACAGACAATCGGATGTTGAGCAATTTAGCTACAATTTAATGAAATCAAGTGGTGACATCACTCAACTTGAAATTCCGAACTGGATGCAACAAAGCAAAACCAATGAAAATGCCTTTTCCGCTATTATGTCGCATAATCCTTGGATGAGAATATCATGGGTTTGCCCTAACTGTGATGATATACATGTTGATGTGGGTAAATTGATAGCCTATGATGACGAATCAATCAGTATGGATTTGTACCATAAAAATGGTTCTTACCAAGGGGAAATGGGTTGGGCTATGAATAAAATTTATGCCCTAGAGTTTGGTGCAAAATTTTTGGTGAAATTTGCAAACTACTTTAAAAATAAATAAACCATTAGCCCGAATATTTCATAACAGAATGGAATTTATGGACAAAATAGCAAAATAGGTTGGATAAAATCACTAAAGACCTAGTCATTCTTAGGTCTCTAGTGATTTTATTCAAGATATGAAGCTATTTTTTTCATAAAACCATTGGGTACAAACTGTAAGGGTAACAATCTAGATATAACTTTATGATATTAAACATATAAAGTACTATTTTAAGCTTATGCTATGAAATATTCGGGCTAGCCCGAATATTTCATAACAGAATGGAATTTATGGACAAAATAGCAAAATAGGTTGGATAAAATCACTAAAGACCTAGTCATTCTTAGGTCTCTAGTGATTTTATTCAAGATATGAAGCTATTTTTTTCATAAAACCATTGGGTACAAACTGTAAGGGTAACAATCTAGATATAACTTTATGATATTAAACATATAAAGTACTATTTTAAGCTTATGCTATGAAATATTCGGGTTAGCACATCTAACATTTCTAGAAAGTGTCTTTTTCCTGTTATTCGGGTTTAAACCACTTGATTAGACCATAAAATCTAATTAAGGGAGTAATTCAGAAGATTTTCAGAAGATTTTCAGAGTTCAAACTTGGTTGTATCTATAATTTAGTTTTTAAATTTTCTATGCAGCAACCATGAGTATTAATTATTTTAAAGCTTTTATTTTACTTTACATTTGTTTTTTCAGTTCCCTAAATCTTATGGCAGCAGGTGCCGATGACTTTATCATTCAAGTCAAAACCGACTTTCCAGGCACTTCTGCCACTAATGAATTTACTATCCAAACGCTGGGTGCAGGTTACAACTACAACGTGGACTGTAACTTGGATGGCACTTTTGAAGCCACCGCCCAAACGGGTGATTATGTTTGTGTCTATGGCAGTTCAGGTATAAAGTTTATTCGCATTGAGGAAAACAATGGCGATGGCACAGGATTTCCACGAATCTATTACAATAACACAGGCGACCACTGAAAGCTTAAAGACATTGTGCAGTGGGGAACAGGCAAATGGACCAGTATGGGAGCAGCATTTAGAGGGGCGATAAACATGACAGTTTCTGCTGGTGATGTTCCTGATTTATCTAATGTTACCAATCTTGCCAGTATGTTTCGTTTTGCATTTCTTGCCAACCCAGATACGACAAACTGGGATGTTTCCAATGTCACCACCATGCATAGCATGTTTCGCAGTGCCAGTGCTGCCAATCCCGATACAAGTTTGTGGGATACCAGTAGTTTAACCAATACATTCGCCATGTTTTTGGGTGCTACATCAGCCAATCCAGATGTTAGCCTGAATATTTCATACAAGTGGCATAAAACAGGCATATTTATTATATATTTCAATTGCTTAGTTCAACATTGTTACGGTTACAGTTTGTACATGAATGGTTTTATGAAAAAAATGGCTTCATATCTTGAATAAAATCGCTTACAACCTAAGAATAACTAGGTATGAAGCGATATTTAT
>CAZQMH010000216.1:1156-4872 GCA_964594435.1 uncultured Alcanivoracaceae bacterium | reverse complement strand
AAAGAAAACAGCACAAAAGCCAAAAAAGGAACACTCGCCGAACACCTAAAAGCACCAGAAATCATTATCAACTGGTTTAATCGCATCCTTACTTGTGAATCATTGCACTATGGTTTGCAACAACGACAAACGCTAGCCGATAACCACAGTTTTATAACAAAAGAAGGCATCATGCTTGGCAAACAATGGCTAAAAACCACCACAGGGGCAAGCTCTGGAGGATTTTTAACCCGCAAAAAAGAACTCAAACAACTGGATAAAGACACAGCCAAACTCGAAACAAGCATCCAACAATCTATCACTGCCATAGAAAATCTACGTCAAAACATAAAACACCTAGAAAGCCAAATTGAACAACTGCAGCAAGATGTCAACATGGGTCATCGACAAGTTTCAGAAATAAACGCCACCGTTTCTGCCAAAAAGCACAAAATTGAACAAATCAAGCAACGCAACATACAAATCAACACCGAAAGCCAACAACTTAAAGCCCAAATTGAAATTGATGAAACATCCGTACGCAAAGCCCGAGCCACATTAGAGGAAGCCATAACCATTTCTCAAGAATTGCAACAGCTCAAAAACGAGCAAGAAAACCAACAGCGTGACCTTATTGCAACCAAAGAACAGGCGAAAACCAGCCTAGCAAACACATCTAACCTTTTCTACCAACAAAAACTATTGCTGCAATCACTCGAAACCAAAATTCTTTCCGCAGAAAATGGCATTGAAAGATTAAGCGAACATTGCCATCGTCTTGAACACCGCAAAAAAAACCTCAGTCATCAACTCTCACAAGATGCCCAACCTTTGGAAGAAAAAAAACAAAAACGAGAAACTTTACTCAATGAAAGACTCGAAACAGAAAAAAAGCGAGATGAAATGCGGCAACAACTGCAAACACAACAAGCAGAACTCGATCAACTGGAACGAGCCAGAAGCGATCACAACGCACAAATAGAAATGGCACGTAGCAAACTCGAAAACGCCCGGCTAGAACAACAAAGCAACAAACTAAAGCGAGACAATTATAACCAACAAATAACCGAAAAAGGCTTTAACATAAGCGAAATAATAGAACAACTCGCCGACCAACAAAACCCACAAGACAAACAAAACGAACTGCAACGCTTAGAAAAAAGCATCACCCGACTTGAACCCGTCAATCTCGCCGCCATTGCCGAATTTGAAGACGAATCCAAACGCAAAGAATACCTCGACCAACAAAATGATGACTTAGTCGAAGCCTTAAACACCTTAGAAAAAGCCATCAACAAGATTGACAAAGAAACACGCACCCTATTTAAAGACACATTTGAAGCCATCAACAGCAACATCAAAGTCTTATTTCCAAAATTATTTGGTGGCGGACACTGTTATCTCGAACTTACCAGCGATGACCTGCTGACCACAGGCGTCTCCATCATGGCACGCCCTCCAGGCAAACGCATCTCAAATATACAACTGCTATCAGGAGGAGAAAAAGCCCTAACCGCTGTTTCTATGGTTTTTTCTATCTTCAACCTCAACCCAGCACCCTTTTGCATGCTCGATGAAGTCGATGCACCATTAGACGATGCCAATGTTGGTCGTTTTTCAAAAATGGTCAAAGAAATGTCCGATAAAGTACAGTTCTTATTCGTTTCCCATAACAAAGTCACCATGGAAATAGCCAACCAACTCAACGGTGTCACCATGCGCGAACCAGGCGTTTCCCGCTTAGTCAGCGTCGATTTAGCCGAAGCCGAAAAACTGATTAATGATTAACCAAACCCCATGCTGAAGCAGGATTTTTTAGAATTTGGGGATTTGGGTATTAACCCGAATATTTCATAACAGAATGGAATTTATGGACAAAATAGCAAAATAGGTTGGATAAAATCACTAAAGACCTAGTCATTCTTAGGTCTCTAGTGATTTTATTCAAGATATGAAGCTATTTTTTTCATAAAACCATTGGGTACAAACTGTAAGGGTAACAATCTAGATATAACTTTATGATATTAAAAATATAAAGTACTATTTTAAGCTTATGCTATGAAATATTCGGGTTAAGTTGCGAAATAAAGCCATCGACATGCTCGGCAGTAATTTTCGGGCATTCTATCATTGGCACATGCCCAATATTTTTTAAAATAATACGGGTACAACGAGGAATTTCTTGCCGAAACAAGCGTGAATCATCCACATGTAAAATTTTATCCTTTTCACCCCAAATCAACAAAACAGACTGTGAAATATGGGGCAGAAGAGAAATTAAATTACTGTCTTTATAGGACGCAAAAAATATTTTCTCGTTTATTTTAGTTCTTTGCTGCATTCGAGCAACGAGGATTTTAATAATAAATGTCGGAATATAAGCAGGCTTAACCATCGCAATTTTCATCATCCTGCGATAATCATCAACCGAATTAACCTTAATTATAGGATTGTAACCTAACTTTTGAGCCAAATGATAAAGATGGCTTTTGGTTTTTAAGGCACCGTAACTGTTCATCAGAATTAACGACTTTACCAAATGTGGATATTTAAAAGTAAAACGTGTCACCACCGCACCACCAAGCGAATTACCAATAACATGAATTTTAGAAAACTCAAGCTTTGCAACAAACTCAGCCAATCTATCGGCTTGAGCATCAATGGAATAATCACAATCCAAATCCTGAACACTGTCACCATGTCCAGCCAAATCAGGCAAAATAATGTGGTATTTTTTGGTTAAACATTGGGTTAACTTCAACCATTTATCTTTATTGGATGCCAAACCATGCACCATAACAAGAGGAAAATACTCGCTATTTGTATTTTCATTATCCAAATAGACAATTTTACCAACGGAAATATTTGTACTAAAACAAGATAAACCCGCCCGTCGCCGCATTCTCTTAAGCATGCAATTATAAATTTTAAGCTGCCACATAAAAAATCAACAATTCATCAGAAGTTTTAGCTTAACATACTCTTTTAATTTATAATCAGCAGAAGAAAAATTAGGAATAAATTAATGAAAAAAATAGCTATTTTAGCAGGTGATGGTATCGGTCCAGAAGTTATGCAACAAGCCCTCAGAGTACTTGAAATTTTAAACTTGGGCTTTAGCACCGAACACGGACTTATAGGCGGAGCCGCTTATGACCAATACCAAACACACTTTCCCGACGCCACCAAGCAACTCATCAAAACAACTGATGCCGTGTTATTTGGCTCGGTCGGCGGACCAATTGACCAAGCCCATATGCCCAAATGGCACCGCTGCGAAGCCAATTCCATCCTTGCTTTACGCAAAACTCTCGCATTGAATGTGAATTTAAGACCTGCAACCTTATTTAAATCCTTAATCAAAATTTCTCCCCTCAAACCCGAATTAATCACCAAAGGTGTGGATATAATGATTGTGCGTGAATTATTGGGAGATATTTACTTCGGAGAACACAAACAATTTATCCACAATAATCAACGTGTAGCAACAGATGTCGCCAGATACGACGAGCAACAAATAAAAACCGCCCTACGCTATGGTTTTGAAACAGCAAAAAAACGCAAAAAAAAATTGCTATCGGTAGATAAAGCCAATGTTTTAGACACTTCAAAATTATGGCGAACAATCGCAAAAGAAGTCGCCAAAGATTACCCAGAAGTTGAACTCGAACACATGCTAGTGGACAACTGTGCCATGCAACTCATTCTCAATCCAAGCCAATTCGACACCATCGTCA
>CAZQMH010000216.1:0-1056 GCA_964594435.1 uncultured Alcanivoracaceae bacterium | reverse complement strand
GACAACTGTGCCATGCAACTCATTCTCAATCCAAGCCAATTCGACACCATCGTCACCGCCAATTTGTTTGGCGATATTTTATCCGATGCCGCCAGTGCCCTGCCAGGATCATTAGGATTAATGCCATCGGCAAGTTTTGCTGCCAATGGTTTTGGTTTGTATGAACCATCAGGAGGTTCGGCACCCGATATAGCCAACCAAAACATCGCCAACCCAACCGCCCAAATTCTCTCCTTAGCATTAATGCTCCGTTACTCCTTCGGACTGGAAGAAAAAGCCACACAAATCGAACAAGCCGTCATAAAAACCTTAGAACAAGGTTACAGAACCGCAGACATTTATCAACACGGTGATACAAAAGTCGGCACCAAAGAATTTACCGATGCCATTTTGAAAAACCTATAACCCAAATCCCAATACCAAAAAAAACCCGAAATAAATTCGGGTTTTTTACAAAAACTTAGCGTATTACTTACTGAGTAATAACACTCACATGCTGGCGATTTTTAGGACCTTTTTTAGCAAATTGAATCACACCTTCTTTCAGTGCAAACAATGTGTGGTCTTTACCCATACCAACATTCGCACCGGCGTGAACCTTAGTGCCACGTTGACGAATGATGATATTACCAGCTTGTACAACTTCGCCGCCATATTTTTTGACGCCAAGGTATTTAGGATTTGAATCGCGACCATTCTTGGTACTACCTGCTGCTTTCTTATGTGCCATTTCTATTACTCCTAAGCTTTAATTGATTTGATTTTAATTTCAGAATAACTTTGACGATGACCCATTTGTTTCATGGAATGCTTACGTCTTCTGAACTTCATGATTTTAACTTTTTTAGCTCTGCCGTTAGACATAACTTCAGCTGTAACTATCGCACCCTCCAATAAAGGCGCACCAATTTTGATATCTTCACCGTTAGAAACCATCAAAACTTCACTTAAATCAAATTTAGAACCCTCTTCCAAACCCAATTTTTCCACACGAAGGACATCGCCCTCTTTCACACGGTACTGTTTACCGCCAGTTTTTATAACTGCATGCATGAT
>CAZQMH010000215.1:0-4875 GCA_964594435.1 uncultured Alcanivoracaceae bacterium | reverse complement strand
AGTCCAAATATGACAACAACAGTTAGGCCACAAAGTATACGCCCTTACTATAATGCTGGTTTTATTTGGGTGAATGGGATTTCAGGTTTTTTCGCTCAATGGAAAAAAGATTTTGTGGAAATTGTTGCCTCTGATTTAAGACCTTTTGGTTATAAGTCCCGAGATAATACTGATTTTCGATGTTTAGATCAGGTTGCTTTAGCTGTTACGGCACACAGGTTTAAAGAGTCTATCGAAATTCTACCACAAACCTACAACTACCCAATTCCATTTAGACCGATACTGAAAGACCGGCCTAATCATCCGCGGTTTGATGAGTTGGTGCATGTGCATTACCATAAGTGGTTTCAGCATCTTGGGTTTTTGGATTATATTACCGATGAGGAGGAGAAAAAAAGTGAGCAGTATTTGTGGTTGAAGGAGCATTTACCGCTTTTACCGACCATTGATGGGCCGTTTAAGTGCTGATTCTTGCTTTGAAAAGAGGAAAATGCCTAAGAACATGATAAGTCCGTTGATGGCGAGTAGTTCAAAACTGAATTTGTAACCAGCGAAGAGTTTTTCGGAGTTGCTGTCTATAAAATAGGTCAATACTGGGGATATAATTGCCAGATATGGGGTAAATTTGTCTTTGGCACTTCTATTGGTAAATAGGGCGAAGGCAAACATGCCTAATAATGGTCCGTAGGTGTAACTGGCAATTTTGAATAGGCTATAAATAGCGGAGGTTGTCATAAAATAGTAAAAACAGATGATAACGATAAAGAGAATAAGGCTAAAAGCTAAATGGATGCGTATTCGTTGTTTTCTGTTTGGGTTTTCGTTTGCTAAAATATCAACACAAAACGAGGTGGTCAAAGCGGTTAGGGCAGAATCGGCACTGGAGTAAGCGGCGGCGAGTAGTCCAATGAGAAAGGTTATGGCGAGGTAAACGGGTAAGTGGTTAAAAACCAAAAATGGAAAAACTTTGTCGGTGATGATTTTTCCATCGCTACTTTGCGGTAAATTTATGCCGTGTTTTTCGGCATAGTGATAGAGTAAAACACCGAGTGATAAAAACAGGATATTGACAACCACCAAAACAAGATAAAACCAGCGGATATTTTTTTGCGAGTCCTTTAAGTTTTTACAGCTGAGGTTTTTTTGCATCATGTCTTGGTCTAAACCTGTCATAACTATCGCGATGAGGGCTCCTGCTATAAATTGTTTGAAGAAGTTTGCTTTATCGCTCCAGCCTTGGGCAAAGAAAAAGCTTTTCGAGTATTCACTGGCATTAATCTGCCTCACTGTTTCAGAAAAACTAAAGCCCAATGCGGTTGAAAGCTCATAAAGGGCAATTATTACCGCTAATAACATAAACAAGGTTTGCAACGTATCTGTCCAAATGATGGTTTTTATGCCGCCTTTATAGGTGTAACTCCAAATCAAGGCTAAAGAAATGAAAACAGTTAACCAAAAAGGGATGCCAAAATGCACAAAAATAAAGTCTTGTAACACCATAGTCATTAGATAGAGCCTAAAGGAGGCGCCAATTATTCGTGACAGCATAAAAAATACTGCTGCCGTCTTGTGCGAAGACTCGCCGAGTCTTTGTTGTAAATATTGGTAGATTGAAATTAGGTTTTTCTTGTAATACAGCGGTAGCAAAACATACATGATAACGGCATACCCAAGTCCATAGCCCAATACCATTTGTATATAGGACCATTTGCTGTTCAAAACCCAACCTGGTATCGACACAAAAGTTACACCCGATAAGGATGCACCAATCATACCAAAAGCAACAACATACCAAGGTGAAAGATGTGAGCCCGTGAAGAAGTCTTGATTTGTGCTTTTTCTGCCAGAAAGTTGTGCTATTGCAAACAATACACCAAAGTAAGCAATTAAGCTTATTAATAAAAGGTTTGGGCTTAACATATAAATTTTTGAATGGCGACAAAGACTTGCTCGGCATTATCCATGTGCAAATGATGGTGACCTTGTATTTTTACATACGATTGTGCTTGTAGCTTTGCTAAGCGTTGGTTGTAGGTTGGGTATTGCAATGCATAACTTCTTGGTTGTGCCACAATAACTTGGGTTGGTGGCTTGTTGGCTGCCAATAGGTCTTGAATAATTTCTTCTGAAAAACGGAATAAACTTGTTATCATCAGGCGTTTGTCGGTGCGAAATTGGTAGCCTTTTTTGGTTTTTTTAATGCCTCTTTTGACCATTGGTGTGATAATTTCTTTTGCCATAGGCGTTACTTTTAGGCGGGCGTTTATGGCAGAATCTAAGCTCTTGTAATAATGGCGGTGTTTTAATCGGTGATTTTGCCATTGGTTGAGAGCTTTTTTTAAGTTTTTGGCGGCTTTATTGCTTTCATAGGCGGGAACAGGTCCAAGGTTTTCGATTAAAATTTGTTTGTCAATCTTTTCTGGGTTGGCGGCACTGTACATAATTGCCATCGCTGCTCCCATAGAGTGCCCTAACAAGATTGGCTGCTGCCAGTTTTGGTTTTTTTCTAGATAATGCAAAACTTCAGCAATTTCCAAAACATAGTCGATAAAGTGAACAAAATGACCTTTGGCTCGGTGCTGTGATTTGCCATGCCCTGAAAAATCTATGGCAATCACTTCGCAATTATTGGCTGCCAACATTGGAGCCAATTGGCAAAAGGATGCCGCATTATCTAACCAGCCGTGTAATGCCAGTATCTTTTTTTTATTGCCCATGCCCCATTGCAAACCTTTTATTGTGCCAAATTTACAGGCTATGCTTATTTTTTTCATAGCGTAAACCAATAAAGCAAGAAGGCGGCCAATGCAATTCTATACCACACAAAGACGCTCATGGGAATGCGTTCTATCAGAGCTAAAAACACCTTTATCGACACAAAAGAAACCAAAAAACTCACGGTAAATATGATACTTGCCCCAAGAATGTTTGACGATGTTGGTTGTTGGTAGAGTTTTAATAATCCATAAGCGGTGGTCATTAACAGTGCTGGAATTGCCAATAAAAAAGAAAACCGTGCGGCTTTTGTGCGAGAATAACCCAATGCCATTGCCGCTGTCATGGTCACTCCCGAACGTGAGGCTCCAGGAATTAAGGCAAAAACCTGCCCGATGCCGATTATTATGGCGGATTTTTTGGTGATTGTTTTGTTATTGTTTTTTGCTTTTCTTTGCTGTAAATCGGCAAAATACAATAATAAACCAAAGATTATACTGCCAAGTGCGATAACAATTGGTGAGCGAAGATTTGATTCAATAAAATCAGCCAATATAAAGCCAACCAATGCCAAAGGAATACTGGCGAAAGTAAGTTGCATAAACAATTGCCAGTTTTGTCCTTTAAAAAGTTTGATGATTTCATCTTTAAAATAAATAACAACCGCAACCAATGAACCACCATGAGCCGCAATATCCATCAACAAACCTTGGTCTTGCCAATTTAGAATTTTTGACACCAAAATAAGATGAGCCGAAGATGAAACGGGTAAGTATTCGGTTAGCCCTTGGATAAATGCAAGAACCAACCATTGAATAATATTTGCTTCTTGCATTGCTGTCTTATTTTCCTAAAAACTGTTTGTAGTTCTTCCAATGACCTTTTGCGAATAGTGATTTTCGCCAATAGTCTTGAGAGTTGATGGTATTTTTTTCGAGTTTTTTATCAAATAATTTTGATAAGTGTTGCAGAGTTTTTGCATCATTTTCCAACCATTTATCGGCATCTATTTGTTCTAGATTTAAGCCCATAGAAAGAATTTGGTTGACCGCCTCGTTCCAATCTTTTGAGTCTATGGGTTCTTCACCAAAGACTTTTTGGTTAAGCCAAATATCGGGCGTATCACGAGTTAATAACAAAACTTTGGCTTGTGGGAAGAATTTCTTCACTAAAATCATTTGTTCAGGATTGAGGTACAGGCAATCGACCAGTGTTTTTATTTCTTCTTTTATGCCTGTGGTAAGAGCTTTGACTTTTTGGTGGTATATTTTTCGCTCTAGACGCACCATATCGTCATCTACTGTTTTTAACGTTTTCATGCTTTGGGCGGTGAACAGAATATCGGGGCGTCCTGTGGAAATCAGTCGATCATTCAATACGATAACACCTTGTTGGTGCAACCATGAAACAAAATAGTTTAAGCCAACACTTGGCAAGCCAACCAAAAAGATTGGGTCAGGTCGTTCATCTTCTATTGTGGTTTCAAGTTTTTGTACTTTTTTGAGTTTCTTTTCTGATAATAATTTGTTTTTTGCTATCTCTGATTGTTCTCGCTTATTTTTATCACTAAAAACATCCATCGCTTTGCTGTATTGCTCCCTGTTATCGAGCAACAAACCGTGTTGCAGTCGAAATACTTTCTTGTAAACGTCGGTATAACGTGAATAATCTATCTTTTGTAAAATTTTCTCAGCTTGTTCTTGTTTGTTTTGAAACAGCAAGCTGGTCACCAATAAAAAAATAGCCTCTGCATTTTGGTTGGCATCTTGTAATAGCTCGGTGCATATTTTTTCTGCTTTTTTGTATTTTTGTTCGGCAATTTTACAGCGAGCTAAACCCAATTGTGCCATCATGTATTTGGTTTTACCTGCTGCTATTTTTTTATAATATTTTATGGCATTTTCCCGATCACCCTTTTGCTCGTGCAGCTCGCCTAAACGATAATTGAGGGCTTTGTCTCTGATTTTTTCTTGCATTTTGCTATAAAAATCTATCGCAGGCTGAACTTGTCCTAAAAAAGCCAATGATTCATAATACGCACTTCTCCACGAAATCGGTGACAACCCAACACTGATTGCTTGGCGTAAATATTCCACCGCTGCTCGGTATTTTTGCGTATGAAACAATAACAAACCAATAGCTGCCAAGCCTTCTTTGGTG
>CAZQMH010000214.1:0-4914 GCA_964594435.1 uncultured Alcanivoracaceae bacterium | reverse complement strand
ACAGCATTTTACTGCTCTTAAACCCCAAAGCTTGTCTCATCCTATTGTGTTACCTAAATCAGAGGGGCAAGACTTGCCAGCAGACACACCCGTCATTATGTTGGTAGAAGACAACAACGATTTAAGGCATTTTGTCGCCCAAGCTTTGGCAATAAATTTTAAGGTTATCGAGGCAATAAATGGCAAAGATGCTCTGGATACCTTGGCTCATGAAATACCCGATTTAATCATCAGTGACATTATGATGCCGATTATGGATGGGATTGAGCTCTTGCAAAAAGTAAAAGAAATTGAACAATTCAAATCGACACCATTTATCCTATTGACATCAAAAGCCACGCAAGCGGATACGCAGTTGGGCTTACAGTATGGTGCAGATGATTATTTAAGCAAACCCTTTGAGATGGATGAGCTATTATTACGAGCAAAAAACATCATTGCCAAACGTCGCTTAATTCAACAGCAAGTCAAAGATCAGTTGCGACAAATTCAAGAAGACTTAGAACCCAAACGCAACAGTTTTGAACAAAAACTACATGCTACTGTTTTGGCACATTTGTCGGATTCACATTTCAATGTCAATTCTTTAGCTCAGGCTGTTGGAATGGAACGCACAAGCTTGTACAGAAAAGTAAAAAAAGAGCTGCACCTTTCACCAACGGTATACATACAAAAAGTGCGTTTGGAAATTGCTAAAAAATTACTGCAAAAAGAACAAATCAACGTTTCCGAAGCGGCTTATGCCACTGGTTTTGAAAGTTTATCTTATTTTGCAAAAAAATTCAAAACTGAATTTGGTCATTTGCCCTCAGAAATGTTTGATTGATGAGGGCACTTTGAAGGCTTTCACTATCGGAATTTGCATCACTACTGCCATAATTTAGCCATAATTAGACAGAAATCATCACAATAGCCACTTTTCTGTAACATTTTCATCACTGATAATGCACCTATATTCAATCAGAGGTGAACAAATGCAGAACCAAATACATGCTAAAAAAGTGTCAACCAAGCATATACGACAACAACTGGAAGTGTTATATCAGCAAAAATACAATGATAAAATTGGAAAACAAACAAACAGAAAATATAAAGATTTAGGTCTTAACTGGCGTACAGCTGTCATAATGGTCATGGTTTTGTTTTATGCAGGACTTTATCATGCTCAGGCGAGTGCTGAAAAATATTTTAATTTAGATGATGTTGATACGCCCATGATGCTCTCCTATCAACCAAAAAATAATAACTATGATGCCTTAACTTTATTGAACAGCCAGTACGATATTAGCATAACAGGAATTGTTGCATCGGTGCATATCAAACAAACTTTTCTCAACAACAGTGAGCAGTGGATAGATGAAGGAATGTACGCTTTTCCTGTGGATGAAAAAGCCGCTGTTTATGAAATGAAGTTGGTCATTGGAAACAGAGTGATTGAAGGGGAAATTCATGAAAAGAAACAAGCCCAAAAAATATACCAGCAAGCAAAAGCTGAAGGCTTATCAGCCAGTATTGTCAAACAATACCGAGCAAATTTATTCAGCACCGAAGTGGCAAATATCATGCCACATGAACAAGTCACGGTAGAAATTTCTTACCACCAAACCCTTAAGTTTGATGCAGGGCATATTGACTTTCGTTTACCTCTGGCGATAAAAAGTCGTTATATGCAGCAGCGGTTTCTTGCAGATTTAAGTTCGGATGAAAAAAATCTGCAAGCAACTGTTTTAGCACCACAACTCCCACAACAACACACCCTAAATGATAGCAATAATCGAAGTATCAGCATAAATTTGGAAGCAGGTTTTGAGCTGGCAGAAATAAAAAGCCTTTACCACAATGCCAGCATCAATAAAACGGCAATATTTCATACCATAACACTGCAAGATAACACACTCTATGATGCCAATGATTTTGTTCTAAGATGGACGCCAAAACAAGGCAATGAACCAATGGCTGCGATGTTCAGCGAAAAACTAAATGGGCAAGAATATGTGTTAATGATGCTGATGCCACCAAAAGAAGACATTTCCTTAAAAAATACAAACCAACAAAACCGTGAAGTTATTTTTATTATTGACACATCAGGTTCCATGCATGGTCAAGCACTGAGTGCTGCCAAAGATGCACTTTTATTTGGTTTGACTCAAATAAGTCCTCAAGATAAGTTTAATCTTATTGAATTTAACACAAATGCCACTGCTTTGTTCCCACACTCGATAATTGCCCAAGCGAACAATGTCGATAAAGCCATTGATTTTATAGATAAACTTAATGCCAATGGTGGCACCAATATGATGCCAGCACTTAACTTGGCATTGCAGGATAAGGTTGATAAAAACTATCTCAAGCAAATAATTTTCATCACCGATGGCTCGGTAGGTGATGAGGCTCAAATTTTTTCCCAACTGAATTCAAAGATTGCCGATGCACGTTTATTTACCGTTTCAATTGGAGCCGCACCGAATAATTATTTTATGAGTAAAGCTGCACTTATAGGCAGAGGCACAACGACCGCCATTACCAACTTGAATGATGTTGATAGCCAAATGAATGAGTTGTTTAGCAAGCTATCAGCTCCAGCTTTGACTGATATATTTGTCCAATGGAATACCGATGTTGAACAAAATCCACGCCTTATTGCAGATTTGTATTCAGATGAACCCATCATTGTTACGGCAAAAATGGATAAATTTGATACCCAAATTTCTGTCAGTGGATTGTCACAAAATGAAGCGTGGTCAAAATCCTTTGACTTTTATCGCGACGGGCATTCCAAAGGTATTGCCAAGCTGTGGGCACGCAATCAAATCGAAGATTTAACCGATGATTTAATGCTAGATGCCAATATCGACGCTGAAGCATTGCAAAAGCAGATTACAACTTTGGCATTGCAGTATCATTTGGTCAGTCAATTCACCTCTTTGGTTGCCGTTGATAAAAATCCAGATATTTCACACCAAATTGCCATGCAAAGGCGAATGGAAACAAGAGCAAACAACCAGGCAGAAGTGAATTTTCCACAAACCGCATTGGGCTGGAAGGGACGATTGCTTATGGGTTTATTGCTAGTGTGTATGGCATTTGTTTTTCGCAGAGTCGCAGTATGAAGTTAAAAAAAACACTGTTTGGTCTCATTATATCCATTGGTTTGTGGCAAATTTCAGCCAGTACTTATATGCTTGCAAAAGCTTATTTTTCACAGTTTCTTATCCAACAAGCATGGCAACAAACCCTCATTGATAACAAAAATCACAAACCGTGGACATGGGCGGATACCTACCCAATAGCCGAAATGAGCGTGCCACGGCTGCACCAAAAAACTTATATTTTGGAAGGTTCAAGTGCTCGCAATCTTGCTTTTTCTGCTACTCACTTGCCCGAAAGTGGTTTGCCCAACGAGAACAAAAGCATGATTATTGCGGGTCACAGAGATTCGCACTTTAGTTATTTGAAAAAAGTAATGATAGGTGATGAAATAAGTCTAAAAACACGGCAAAATGATTTTTTGTATCACGTTATAAATATCGAAATTAGAAATGCCAGTTCACAAAAACTAACAATAAAGGCTCAAAACGAATTAATTTTGGTCACCTGCTACCCCTTTGATGCCATCAATGCAGGTGGAAATTTACGCTATGTTATCTATCTACAACCCAAAAGCATGGAAGAAAAAATATTAAGCCAGCTGTAAACTCCAAATCCCTGCTTAGCAGTTCATTGTGATTGCTCAATCGGGATTTGGGACTTAACTAAAATTCAAATCGAGCACCGACATTTAAGCTGTCAATACTAAAACCATTCCAAGCCAAGACGCGAGAGTATTGGATAAATGCTTGTTTGCCATTGGCACTTATAAAACTCAAGCCAAGACGCACTTTTGAATAATTATCATCATTAAAATCAACACTGGATTCAAAAAACTCACCAGGCGGCATTCCTGAAACGCGCATAAAAACGACGGATTGGTTTTGGTTTTCATCAATATATTCATAAGTAAATGAAGGGATTAATACCCCATTGGATAAACTGATAGCTTTGCTGGCCTGAAAGGCAAAAGTGAGGCGATTGGTTTTGAAATTTTGCTCACTTAAGCCGACATTCCATGCCGAAGCTCCTTGTTCTTTGTATTTGTTCATGTGTGTTTTGTTGTATTCGTAACTTAAAGAAGGGGTAAAACTCCAGGAATTGACATTAAATTGGTAACCGCTTGATAGCACGAAGGCTTTTTGTGTACCTTGGGTTTTTCCTGTTACATGTAAATTCGTTGCATTGTCACCTAAAGTAAAATCAATAGCACGAGATTGGTCAAAATCAGGTCGACTGTAACTGATTTTTGCATCAATATACCAATTATTATTCACACTAAATGAACCATAGCCTGAATACGTGAAAGCAGAGTTGCCCATGTTGGCACCGTTATCAGTTTTTGAATCAAAATTGGCATAGCCGATAGCAAGACCTGCGACCAAACGATTGTTCAGACGATAATCAACCCCAAGAGTAATGCCTGAGGTGTTAAAATCATAACCTTCATTGCGGTTATCTGTAATTCGAGCATCGGCATATTCGTAGTTGCCATCGGTGATTTGTCCATTGATAAAAAATCCCCAAGGCGAAACCAAATCATCATACTGCGATGAACTTTGCTCAGTGTTAGCGAGATAGGCTAAGGTTGAAAGGGCAGGGTTGTTGGCTTGGTAGCTTATTCTTTGGCTTGAGGATCGTAATTGTGCCATTCTAGCACCGATATTCGACAATTGAGTATTCATTACTTGTGCCGCTGTGCGAGAGGCTTGCACCGCTTCACGTGGTCGTAAAAGCCTGAGAACATCACGGATTTCATCGCCTCTATTATCTAATGCTTGAAAATACAAATCATCACAGTTTCCCGAAAGACCTGTGACAAAGTTT
>CAZQMH010000213.1:0-4917 GCA_964594435.1 uncultured Alcanivoracaceae bacterium | reverse complement strand
TTTTGCCAACTCCAGGCGGTCCGACCAAACACATAATGGGTCCTTTGAGTTTTTCCTTGCGTTTTTGTACCGCTAAAAATTCTAAAATTCTTTCTTTGACTTCATCCAGTCCGTAGTGATCTTCATCTAAGATTTTTTGTGCGTGAGTTAAGTCAGAATTAATTGTATCACGTTGCTCCCAAGGCAAATCCAGCAAAGTATCTAAATAATTACGCACCACTGTTGCCTCAGCCGACATGGGCGGCATGAGCTTTAATTTTTTAAATTCTGCTTTTATTTTTTCAAATGCCGCTTTGGGCAAAACCGTTTGGGCGATTTTCTTTTCGTATTCATTAAAGTCGGAATGTTTTTCATCTATATCGGTCAATTCTTTTTTTATCGCCTTAATTTGCTCATTAAGGTAATACTCCCGTTGGTTTTTTTCAATTTGGGATTTTACTCGACCCTTGATTTTACGATCCATTTTTATCCTATCGAGTTCTAAATCTAACAACAGTAAAATTTCATCGAGAAGTGAAATGAGATCCGAACATTCAAGAAGTTTTTGTCTGGCTTCAATTTTAACTTGCAGATGTGCAGAAATCGTATCCGCCAGCTTTTGGGCATCATCCATTGCCATCAGTGAATTGAGTAGTTCCTTGGGTATTTTTTTGTTCTTTTTGGCAAGATTATAAAATTTATCCTTAATATTAAGAACCAAAGCACTAACGGTGGCGCCAGTTGCTGCTTTTGTTTCTATGGCTGTATATTTAGCGTGTAAAAATTCTTTATCCTCAAGCTGACTTATGTTAACTCTGTATTGCCCTTCTATGAGGACTTTGTGCGTGCCATCTTGCAGTTTGACCATTTGCAGAATGACCGAAAGTGTGCCTATTTGGTAGATATCTTTGGTGCCAGGATCGTCTTTTTCGGCACTTTTTTGTGTCGCCATAACAATTGGCATATTGTCTTTCATGGCAGCTTGCAGTGCTTTAATCGACTTCAAGCGACCAACAAATAACGGAACAACCATACCTGGAAAAACAACGACATCTCTTAATGGAAGGATGGCGGCAGTAGTTAATTTTTTTTCATTCATATTTTACTATACTTTTTAAACTTTTTGGATGCTTCGATTGACGTGCTCAATTTTGAACTTTGGCAATCAAAAAAACTAGAAAAACCAGAAAAAACTATACGTCAATTCAGTTTTTTCTGGTTTTGTAAATTAGGCAAAAAAGTTGAAATTTAATTTTCGTTGACAACTTTTGCCACGCTGTCTCTGACAATTATAGGGTTCGTGCCTTCTTCAATGACGGCACGGTCAATAACGACTTTTTTAACATCGTCCATATCAGGAATGTCATACATGATGTCTAATAAGGCGTTTTCCATAATGGTTCGCAATCCGCGTGCTCCTGTTTTGCGTTTTATGGCTTTTTTAGCAATGGCAATTAAGGCGTCATCACGAATATCCAGTTCTACATCGTCGAGTTGGAACATGTATTTGAATTGCTTGCTTATCGCATTTTTTGGTTCTACTAAAATTTTCTTTAGGGCTTTTTCATCTAACATTTCTAAAGTTGCGGTAACGGGCAAACGTCCGACAAACTCAGGAATTAAACCATAAGACACCAAATCCTCTGGTTGTAAATCTTTAAAAATGGCGAGTTCTTGTTGGTCTTTTTTGATTTGCTTAACATTGGCAGAAAAACCGATACCTGTTTGGTTTGAGCGTCTTTCGATAATTTTTTCTAATCCAGAAAATGCACCGCCACATATAAAAAGAATGTTTTTGGTGTCTACTTGCAAAAATTCTTGCTGTGGATGTTTGCGTCCCCCTTGAGGTGGTACCGAAGCAACCGTGCCTTCAATAAGTTTCAACAATGCTTGCTGCACGCCTTCACCCGACACATCCCGAGTTATGGAGGGGTTTTCAGATTTTCTGGAAATTTTATCAATTTCATCCAAATAAACAATGCCACTTTCGGCTTTATCGACGTCGTAATCACATTTTTGCAATAGCTTTTGGATAATATTTTCAACATCTTCACCAACATAACCCGCTTCTGTTAAAGAAGTGGCATCGGCAATAGTAAAAGGAACATTCAGCACCCGTGCTAAAGTTTCTGCTAGCAAAGTCTTGCCTGAACCTGTTGGTCCAACCAGTAAGATATTGGATTTTGCTAATTCTATTTCGTCCTTGTTGTCTTTGTTTTTGCTGCCAGTATTGGAACGAACTCTTTTGTAATGATTATACACCGCCACAGACAGAACCTTTTTGGCTTCCTCTTGTCCGATGACATAATCATTGAGGTATTTATGAATGGTTTTTGGCGTGGGTAATTCAATGCTTTCGTCATTGAGTGTTTCTTCAAATTCATCGCGAATAATTTCATTGCAAAGCTCCACACACTCATCGCAAATATAAACACTCGGTCCGGCAATTAATTTCGGAACTTCTTGTTGGCTTTTGGAACAAAAACTACAGTGTTTAATGTCCGCTGCTTTTTTGTCGTCAGTTTTGTCTGTCATTTAAAATTCTTCCACTTATGGTCTGTAAACAAATTAGTTTGAGATGTCTCACCTCTTGGTCTCTATTCTACTAAATTTAGCGTTTGGATAAACTTAATTGACCATGTTTTATTTAATATTCTCTATTTTTATCGAAAATGTGGGCATTTTCGCAGATTTAAAGCTTTTTATATTTAAAGTTTAAAATTTTTGTTAAAATTCTCGGCATGACAATTATTAAAAACAAAATCAATACCGAATCCTCAGAATTTCATGAAAACTACCAATTTATGCATGGTTTAGTGGATGAATTACGCAAAAAAACGGCAACAATTGCCTTGGGAGGCTCACAAAAATCAAGAGACCGACACCAAGCTCGTGGCAAGCTTTTGGCTCGTGATCGCATTCACAGTCTTATTGATAAAGGTTCGCCCTTTTTAGAACTCTCTGCATTAGCTGCCTTTTCCATGTACGACAATGCCGCTCCAGCTGCGGGCGTGGTCACAGGAATTGGTGTCATTCATGGGCAAAATGTTATGCTGGTTGCCAATGATGCGACCGTCAAAGGTGGTACCTACTTTCCCTTGACGGTTAAAAAACATCTGCGTGCTCAAGAAATTGCTCTAGAAAACCATTTGCCCTGTATTTATTTGGTCGATTCAGGTGGAGCATTTTTACCTTTGCAGGACGAAGTTTTCCCCGATAAAGAACATTTTGGGCGAATTTTTTATAACCAAGCCCAACTATCGGCAAAAAACATTCCACAAATTGCAGTGGTCATGGGTTCGTGTACCGCAGGCGGTGCTTATGTGCCTGCCATGTGTGATGAGGCGGTCATTGTTAAACAACAAGGCACCATTTTTCTAGGTGGTCCACCATTGGTCAAAGCCGCAACTGGTGAAATTGTCGATGCCGAAACTTTAGGTGGTGCCCATGTTCACAGTTCCATATCAGGTGTAACAGATCATTTTGCCGAAAACGACGAACACGCTTTGCAAATCACCCGTGACATTGCCAAATACTTCAATCGAAAACCCCATGAATGGCTACAAAAACAAGCAACCACCCAACCGTTATACAATGAAAAAGAACTCTACGGCATCGTGCCACAAAGCACACGCACGCCTTATGATATTCGTCAGATTATTGCTCGCATTGTCGATGGTTCGCAATTTCAGGAATTTAAAGCCAAATATGGCACAACATTAATCACCGGTTTTGCTCATATTTATGGTCATCCTGTTGGAATCATAGCCAATAATGGCATTTTGTTTTCAGAATCGGCTCTCAAAGGGGCTCATTTTGTCGAACTGTGCAATCAACGAAAGATTCCTTTGGTATTTTTACAAAATATCACAGGTTTTATGGTTGGCAAAGAATACGAACATGGCGGCATAGCCAAAAATGGGGCAAAAATGGTGACCGCAGTCGCCTGTGCCAGCGTACCAAAATACACGGTGGTTATTGGTGGCTCTTTCGGTGCTGGCAACTATGCGATGAATGGTCGTGCTTACGGTGGACGTTTTCTTTGGATGTGGCCCAATGCCAGAATTTCGGTCATGGGTGGCGAACAGGCAGCCAGTGTTTTAACCACCATCAAACAAGATGGTATGGATAAACGTGGTATCAACTGGAATGAAGAAGAAAAACAAGCTGAATACGAAAAAATAAAACAACTTTATGAAGATCAAGGCTCACCCTATTATTCAACTGCCCGATTATGGGATGATGGCATTATCAACCCAATTGACACCAGAAAAGTATTGGGCTTAGCGATTGAAGCGGGATTAAATGCACCAATTCACGACACCAAATACGGTGTTTTTAGAATGTAATGAAAGCACTGCTGTACAACTCTGAACATTTATTATTAATCGGTACGATTTACCACTTGTTATTTGCCCTGTTTCATCTTTTATTTTGGAAATTGTTTGATTGGGTGCAAGATCTAAAAAAACTATCGCACATCAATAAATCTGTTATGCAAATACTGAATTTACGCCTTATTTTTGTGTTTTTTATCTTTGCATACATTTCTTATTTCAACACAAACGAAATGCTCAATAGCAAACTTGGTCATACCATGCTTGTTGCCATCGCCTTATTCTGGGGCTTTCGAGCCATTGAACAAGTGCTGTATTTTGGACTAAAAAATATCGCATCCACTATTTTGTTGCTGTTTTTTATTTTTGCTGCCACTTTATACGCATGGATATTTTTTGTTTCGTCTAATCTGTAACTAAAGTTTCCTGATTATTAATGATAGTTCATCTGTTTATCCGATAACAAGTTTCAGTTGCTGGGTTTTTAAGGTATAATTTTTTATTTTAAATAAGCTTTTTCAATGAAATCAAACCTAAAGTTTCAGTTGCTGGGTTTTTAAAGTATAATTTGTTATGCATTATTTCGGCGTTGCGGCTAACA
>CAZQMH010000212.1:0-4965 GCA_964594435.1 uncultured Alcanivoracaceae bacterium | reverse complement strand
TTAGCCCAAAAGCTCAAAAAGGAGCTTAAGGGTTTTTTCGAGTTTTGGGTCGTTTTCGGGGTTGTGGTTGCGGGTGTAGGTCATGGCTTGTTGGCATTTGTCGCTGAGGTCTTTGAAACCGTAGCTGCCGCTGGAGCCTGCGAGTTTGTGCAAAAGATTGTGCAGTTGGGTGATGTCCTTATCATCCCATGCTTGTTGTAAGTCGGCTTGCTTTTGGGCGAAGCTGGCGGTGTATTTTTGCTTTATTTTTTCAAATTTACTTTGCATAATTTATAAATTTTCTTTGGATTAATCAAATACACACATCATAACCGTTGCGGTGGCTGTGCCGCCGCGACCGTCATCTATGGTGTAAGTGAATTCTTCAACGCCGTGAAAATCCGGGGCGGGTTCGTAGTGCATCGCTCCTGTTGCATCATAACTTACGGTGCCTGTCATTTGGCTGGTGTCTATGGAGATGACGGTTAAAGTGTCAAAATCAGGGTCGCTGTCATTTGTCAATGGGTTGAAATCTAAGCTGCCATTTATCATAACATTATAGGTGTCATCAATGGCAACAGGTGGGTTGTTGGGCACGGGGTCTTCATTGACTGTTACGGTGACGGTGGCTGAACTTTGGGCACCGTCGGCGTCACTTATTGTGTAGCTGAAAGTATCGGTACCGACATAAGCAACATGCGCTTTATAAGTAACGGTGCCGTTTTGGTTGTTGCTGACCGTGCCAAATTGCCCTTGGGTGAATGATTCGATTGTTAGTTGATCGCCATCGGCATCCGTATCGTTGTCTAATAGGTTGATGATAACGGCGTCTGAGGTAAATGTTGTGGCGGAATCATCATTGGCGATTGGTGCGATATTTAACACATTGAGCGTTACTGTTGCACTGTCTTGTGCTCCATTGCCATCATCTATGGTGTATTGGAAGGTCTCTGTGCCAATATAGCCAGTGTTTGGCGTGTAGATGAGAATGGTGCCATTGTTTATAATAGTACCATTGGCAGGTTGGGTGACATTGGTGATGCTGAGTGTGTCATTTTCGCTGTCGCTGTCATTGGCTAATACGTCAATGGCATTGTTTTGGGTGTTTCTTTGGAAGGTGTATTCGTTATCAACGGCATTGGGGGCTTCATTTAAAACAATGACATCGCCTAATGTTACTTTTTGTTCGGTTTCTTCATAGCGGTAGACATCAACGGTTCGTTTGTGTTTGGTGGGGTTGCGTAGGGCTCGTGCTAGCCATGATGGGGCGACCTTGACGGGCTTTTTGACCCATTTTACTGGCACATCTTCTGTGGGAATTTCGACTTCAACAAAGTCAGTTTCTGTGGTGAGGAAATTTACAACCACGCGTCTATTTTTGGCAATTTCTGGCCCATGGTTGTCGTAGGCAGGTTCGCTTTCTCCTTTGCCGTAGGTGATGATTTGGTTGGCATCAATGCCGTTGTTGGCAAAAAATTGCTTGGCAGCATTGGCTCGATTTTCAGATAAAGTTTGGTTGTGCGATTGACTGCCTAAATAACATGTGTGCCCAATAATTGTTATTTTTGAGACTAGTTTTTGTTGTTTTATTTTATTAACAACATCCAAAAGTGCGGTTTTTGTGTCTTCTCGCAATTGGTATTTGTCCAAATCAAAGAACGCCTCAGATGATAAGTCAATGTTGTTTTGTATCACTTGACGACGTTCGGCTTTGAGTTTTGCTAGGGCTTCTTCATCCACGACTTTGACCTCTTCGTAGCGTTCGGTGGGAGCGAATGTTTTGCCAAAATCATAGCGGTACAGTAAAGAGGCACGGGTGTCATTTTTTGCCAAAGTGAAATCACCGTTTCTTTTGAGCTGTTCAAGGTGAAGAGCCACCGAATGCCCGCTGTTGTTGAAGTATTTTTCTAAATCAATACTGGCTGAGAGTTGGTCGGAGTTAAATTTGCCTTGTTCAAAATCCAATCCTCCTGTTAAGCGTAACAGAGAATTATCAAAATATTTGCCAATTCGTCCACCCACGCCCCAATCATAAGGGTGTTGGAAAACACGGGTAATGTCTTCGATGGTACGCAGTTGGGTGGTGGCATGATTGCCTAAAAAACCATTGATGGTTTCCTCGGTAAAAACAGAAGTGTCGCTAACCAGGCGTGTACCTGTGATGGCTTTGCTACCATTGATGCTCCAAAAATTATTTTGTCCTTCGCGACCATAGCCGAGGGTGAATTTTCTGTCATGGAAGGCATTTTGATCCACAGCAAAGCTTAATTTGCTGATTTTCAAGCCTTGATTAAATAAATCTTCTTCGCTTTGAGCCGCATTAATCCAATGGTAGTCCAACTCAAACCCGCCCGCTTTATTGGAATACCAAGCTTGTCCCATCCAGTTGCTACGATAAGTGCTGCCAAAAGATTTAAGAAAATCTGCCATAAACTCTCCTTCATCAGTAATGCCGACACCTAATCGTGTTTCATCTCCTGTGAAGCTATAGTTGAGTTGATTGGTTGCCTGTAGCTCATCAGATTGTTGAGCGATACTCATGTTGGCAATAAAGCTGGTGGATAATAGCAAGGTTTTAGTCAAGGTTTTCATAATATTTGATGATTAAGCTGATAGATGGCTGGATTTTAGCAAAATTGTTAAGTTATTTATACGCTTTGCGTAATTCATGGCAAATATAATCAACATCTTTAGTGGTTAATTGAGGATAAAAGGGCAAAGCGAGACAAACAGCGGCAATTTTTTCGGTGGTATCGAGTTTTAAACTGGGCAATTTTTTACGGTAATAGGGTTGCAAATGTACAGGAGCAAAATATCGTCCGCATTGAATACCTCGTTTTGCCAGCTTGTTTTTGATAAAATCTGGGTTATTAATTTGAATGACATAAACAAACCAAGCAGAATTTATTTGCGGTGAGTTAAATTTCGGGCATATTATTTGTGAATCATTGGCTAAATTGGCGGTATATAATTGAGCAACTTTTTGTCTTTGTGAGATAATTTTATCCAGTCTTTTGAGTTGTGACAAACCCAAAGCGGCATTAATATCACTCATGCGAAAATTCCAGCCGAAGCTAATCTGATCATACAACTCACCATTCATACTGCGACCATGATTTTTTAATAATTCAAATTTTTGCTGCAAATCAGCATCATTGGTAACCAACATACCACCTTCACCCGTGGTGATTTGTTTGTTGGGATAAAAAGCAAAAACTCCAATATCGGCAAAACTACCCAGTTTTTTATCAGCAACACTGTTGCCAATAGCTTCACAAGCATCTTCTATGACTTTGATTCTATATTTTTTTGCACAACCGATAATTTCCTTAATAGCCGCGGCTTGCCCAAAAGCATGAACCACAATAATCGCCTTAGTTTTAGGTGAAATGGCAGCCAATAAAGCGGTGGGGCACATGCCTAAATTTTCTGTATCAATATCAACCAAAACAGGCAAAGCACCAACGGCAACAATACTATTCACCGTGGCTGGAACGGTAAAAGAAACGGTAATAACCTCATCACCTTGTTTTACTCCTAAAGCTTGCAATGCCAGAATTAATCCAGCGGTGCCAGAACTTACCGCACTGGCAAATTTTGTGCCAATACAGTGAGCAAAATCCCTTTCAAAGGACTGAATTACAGGACCACGCGATAAATGTCTTGAGAGCAACACATCGGTGACGGCTTGCCTATCAGCTTGGGTTATTTGTGGCTGTGCTAATGGATAAATCATGGGTTCCAAGTTGAGTTTATGCAAAAACTTAACTATACTTAGCATTTGAAAATTTGCAATAATGAAAGGGAGTTTAATTTTTTTTTACTATTTCCTTATTTAAAATTGATAACCATGTATAAGGTTGTATAATAAGGTTATGAAATACCAATACACAATATCAGAAGTGGCTAAAATCCTTGGAAAAAACCCACAAACACTCAGAAGATGGGATAATGACAATAAACTTAATGCTGTTCGTGAACCTATCAGCAACTATAGGGTGTACAATAAAAACCAGTTAGAAATATTTCCTGAATTTAATGAATACATTAACAATTCCACAAAATCTAATTATGTTAAACCCAATAATGAGTATTCTGTTATTGAGTTATTTGCAGGAGCTGGTGGTTTGGCTTTAGGCATGGAACAAGTTGGAATTAAATGTAAAGTTTTAAATGAAATTGATAAATGGGCATGTCAAACTTTACGAGAAAATCGACCCAACTGGGATGTACTAGAGGGTGATATAAAGGAATATAGTTTTACCGAGTACAAAAATAAAGTCGATATTGTTACAGGTGGATTTCCTTGCCAAGCCTTTAGTTATGCAGGCAAAAAATTGGGCTTAAAAGATGCCAGAGGCACATTGTTTTATGAATTTGCTCGGGTAGTTAATGAAGTAAAACCACCCATCTGTATAGGTGAAAATGTTCGAGGATTATTAAGTCATGAAAAGGGTAAAACCTTAGAAGGAATGGTATCTGTTCTTGATGATATAGGCTACAAAGTTGTTGCACCTATCCAAGTATTAAAAGCCATAAATTATAATGTCCCACAAAAAAGGGAACGCTTAATACTCGTTGGTATAAGAAAGGATATAAGCACAGAATACTTTTACCCCAAGCCTTTCGATATAATTTATAACTTAAAAGATGCCTTAAAGAAAGGTGACTTATTTGCTACCGATGTTCCAAAGTCAAAGGGTACAAAATATCCTGAGCATAAAAAGAAAGTATTAAACCTTGTCCCTCCCAAAGGTTATTGGCGTGATTTACCTTTGGATATTCAAAAGCAATACATGCAAAAAAGCTTTTACCTTGGCGGCGGAAAAACGGGTATGGCTCGACGTATCGGTTGGGATGAGCCCTGTTTAACCTTAACTTGTAGCCCCGCACAAAAACAAACCGAACGCTGTCATCCTGATGAAACCCGACCTTTTACTATCAGAGAATACGCACGTATTCAAACCTTTCCTGATTCTTGGAAGT
>CAZQMH010000211.1:0-4969 GCA_964594435.1 uncultured Alcanivoracaceae bacterium | reverse complement strand
TGTAGTTTTTTTCTAAAACTTCTAAGGTCAGTTTACAACAATCTCTTTCTTTTGCAATATCTTGCACCATTTTTAACATTTTTGTGCCTAATCCGTATTTTCTAAACTCGGTTGCAACCACCATATCATGTATATTTATCAACGGTTTACAGGAAAAAGTTGAGAAGCCTTCAAAGCAGTTAATAAGTCCTGCGGGCTGCCCTTCAACATAGGCCAGTATACTGATGGCATTTTTACGGTTGGATAATTCGTAGACTAAGTTCTGAGCAACGTAATCGGGTAGGGCTTGTCTGCCGCCCATTGGATCATTGGCATAACAGTCAAGAAGTTCGATGATGTGCGATGCATGTTCGGCATCATTGTAGTTTGCTTGTAGAATTTTGATTGGCATAATTTTATCCGTTAGCTTTTTTTTGGTTTGGCTTTTTTAAAGGCTTCGAGCTTCTTATCACTGACTGGTGTTTGGTATTTTTCTTTCCATGTGGTATAGGGCATTTTGTAGACGTATTCTCTGGCTTGCTCTTTTGATAGGCTTGTACCGAGCTTTTGGGCTTCCTCTGTCATCCAGTTGGATAAACAGTTGCGGCAAAAGTTGGCTAAAATCATCAAATCAATGTTTTGCACATCTTTACGGTTGTCTAAATGATTGATGAGTCGATCAAAGGCTTTGGCTTTTATTTCGGTTTCTTTGTGCATTCGTTAATCTGCTTTAATGTTCTGTGTTAAAATTCGATTTTATCATTAACTTAAACTTTGTAAAGAACTATTATGACTGCACAAATTTTAGATGGCAAACTGGTTGCCAATAAACTTATTCAGCAGATTGCCAAAAAAATTCAAAAAAGAGTGGATAAGGGCTTTAAAACGCCAGGTCTTGCAGTCGTTTTAGTGGGTGATAATCCAGCCAGTGAAGTGTACGTAAGAAATAAGGTAAAGGCATGTGAGAAGGCGGGTATTTATTCGGTTTCACATAAATTGCCTCGTAATGTATCGGCACATGAGCTTTACCATTTGATTGATGAATTGAATGAAGATGATGCGATTCATGGAATTTTAGTGCAGTTGCCTTTGCCGCAACATATTGATGAAACAGAAGTCACCAATCGTATATTGCCCAATAAAGATGTGGATGGGTTTCATGCCGAAAATGTTGGTCGTTTGGCACTGCGTCAACCTGGGCTTCGTCCTTGTACTCCGCGTGGGGTGATGACTCTGTTGCATGAATATAATATTATTCCAAAATCTAAAAATTGTGTGATTGTTGGTGCTTCTAATATTGTCGGCCGACCTTTAATGTTGGAAATGTTATATGCAGGTGCTACGGTAACAGTTTGTCATCGCTTTACCCATGATTTAGAGCAACATGTCCGGCGGGCTGAAGTCTTATGTGTGGCTATTGGTAAAGTTGGCATAGTAAAGTCTGAATGGATTGCCGAAGATTGCATTGTCATAGATATTGCCATTAATCGCAAAGAGGATGGCAAACTATGTGGCGATGTTGATTTTGATAAAGTGAAAGAAATAGCGTCTTTTATTACGCCTGTGCCTGGTGGAGTTGGTCCAATGACGGTGGCGACCTTGATGCAAAATACTTACGAGGCGAGTTTGTTATGAGACAAATAATTTAAATATAATGTCACTTTTTTTTTCACTATTTCGTATTGATAGGTATGAAGAAAAAAAATACAATCTTAGGTGCAGTTGCCTTTTTGGCAGCACTCACTGTTTCACAAGCTGGCAACGATATTATTTTTGCCAATGATTTTGAACCCATAGGCAAAAATGTCTTTATCTCAGGGCATTCTTTAATGGATAACCCGTATGCTGAAGATATTGCCTTGATGGCTACGGCTCATAATTTTGCCTATAATTGGAACCAACAGATAGGTATTGGTTCACCAATTCGCGTTCGCACCAGTGGCAATGCGTCACCACCCAATAATTGGCAAGGTTATCATCAAGGTAAAAACCGTGACACATTTGATATGGATGTGGTGGCAGAACTTGCCAATCCTAGCACTATTGGTAACAATAATAAGTACGATGCCTTGCTTATTACTGAACGGCATGATTTGTTTGATACCATATTGTGGGAATACACCAATAGCTTGTTGCGGCATTACCACGATCGTTTGTTAACGGCAAATCCTCAAGCAGAGACGTTGTTTTACCATTCGTGGTTGCCAATTGTGGCAAGCGAACCACAGGTATGGATTGATGAGGAAAATCTTATGCAAAATGTGTGGGAATGTGTCGCCGAAAAGGTTAATTTAACCTTGCTAAGTGATGGTTTAGCTGCTAATGTTCGAGTTGTGCCTGCGGGTACGGCATTGACCGATTTGCTTACACGAATTTTGAATGATGAAGTGCCTGGTTTCAGTGGCACAGATTTGCAAAAAATTGACCAATTGTTTGATGATGATGTGCATTTGAATCGTGCGGGTATTTTTTATATGGCAGCGGTAAGTTATGCGACTTTGTTTAAATCTTCACCCGTTGGAACGCCTATTCCTGCCGATATTGATACCGCAACAGGCAATGCCTTGTTGCAAATTGCTTGGGATAATGTCAGTCCTTATTTATCAAATTATACACCAAAAACCATGAGTCAATGCCGTAGCATTATCGAAAATCAGATTTGTGATAGTTATTACAATTTTACAGACAGACCTGAACAAATAGCCAATTGTAAAATTTGGATAAGCAATAATTCCACTTGGCAAACCAATCCGTTTAACTGGCCTGATGCTAACTTAATTACGTGGGGAGCTCCTTAATATGGCAACTTTAATTGTGCAAGTTAATTTGGTTCAAATACTCTTGGTCAGCTAAGGTCCAAAATTCATTGGCTTGACTTTTGCATAAATGTGCCAGTTGTAGGGCTTTTTGTTTTTCATTGAGTTGAAAATAGGCCTTTGACTGCAAAAGTAAAGTTGCTGTTAAATTTTATAACGATATTTTCCATTTCCCGATTGAGTTTTTCAGCCGCATTAAATTGTCCTGAATTAATCATTCTTGGCACAAGATTGCTGATGGTTTTTGCGACGCCTATGTTATCTTTTAGGGCTTTTGAAATGGCTAATGCTTGTTGCAAGTGCAATGTCGCTTCATTTTTTTGCTCCAGATTTTCTTCAATGCTAGAAAGTAGCCGTAAGTCAGCAGATTCGGAGAATAAATTGCCCAGCTTATTGCTCAGTTCTTTGGCTTTTAGAACCGAGTTTTTTGCTTCGACAAATTTTCCAAATGCTTCCATGATTCTGGCTTTGTTGTAATAGACTCTGTGTAGCAATTCAGGGTATTGGTGTTGGTTCAGTTCTGTTTCGAGTTGCGTGATTAAATCGAGGGCTTGTTGGTTTTTATTGAGATTTATGTAAATTGACACCAATAACGATTTCATTTGTTTGAGCTTGGGGGTGTTTGAGCGTTTGTAGTTTTGGATGATTTTTGCTAAATATTGTTCGGCTTGTTTTTGCTGGTTGAGCTTCATGAGTGTTTGGGCTTTAAGAATTTCGGCATCTATTTTGATACGCTCAAAACCATTTAATTTTGACAAAGTATCTAATATCGCCATGCCTTCTTCTAAATTTTCTTGTTTGTTCTTCACCCGTGCCATATTGAGATAGGCGGGCAGAAATTGTGGGTTTTCGTTCAGGCAAATTTCAAAATAATTAGTTGCCGATTTGAGTTCACCCTTGCTTAATTTTTCCAAACCTCGTAGATAGATTTCCATAATGAAATTATTTTCAGGTAATAAGGAGGAAAAGTTTGCTTGGTTGCTGGTTAATTTAAGGTCGTTTAAGAGCCACTGGCTGGCTTTTTTGATAGCTTTGTTGTAGTTTTCATCGGCAAAGATCTGTTTTTTTTGTTTTTGCCCTGCTTGGTTAATGGTGAGGTGTATTTTGAATGTTCCTTGATTATATTCTACTTTTGATTTTATGATTTTTAAATTTGGTGTGAGCTTCCATTGGTATTCTATGAATTGTTGCGAGTTGAGGTTTTTGGGTTTGTCGTGTTGGCTTTTTAATTGTAAATCGTTGTTAGCTACGACAATTTGTTCAATCAAGTCTACCGAACCAGCAGACAACCAGTCGTTTGCAGTTGGTAGCATTATTGCAACAGTTTTTCCATTCTGCACAGTGGCGGAAGTATTTTTTTTGTTATAAAAAAATACACTAGCAAGAAAAAATAGCAGGAGGATTGCCGAAAAAAGCCAAATATTTTTTTTCTCTAGCAATGCCATGCTGCTTTTTTGTTTGCTGTTAAATTCACTAAGTTTTGCCTCAAGACTGATACCATGACCAAAATGTGTCACTAAAATTTTAGGGTTTAGGGCATCTTCTTCGATAATTGTGCGTAATTTTGATATGGCTTTCTCGATGGAGTTTTCGGAAATGACACGCCCCCAGACATCATCCATCAATTGCTTTTTGGTAAGAATGATTTTTGGTTGAGAAATAAAGTAATTCAGTAGCTTTATCTGCGACTTGGTTAATTTTATTTCATCCGTGTTTTTAATAAAAATGCCTGTGACTGAGTCATAGATTGCATCATTAATTTTATACTGCATTGAAATTGGTTCTTTAACATTTAACTTGTGAACCAATCATACTATCTTAATTACTTTAAAATTCCAATACAATAATCGGGTCATTTTTCAGAATGACCCGATTAATTTGTCATTATTTCCAAAATAATGCTGTTATTTGGGTGTTAGTATAGTCTTGCCAAGAGCCAACTTACCAAATTTCCTCACCTTTGTCATCGGTTCAAAACTATTGGCAAAAATGATGTCGCCGTTAGTGTGAATGATGGTGTCATGATTATTTGAATTATCCGTATCACTTTGAGAGTTTCCTGCGAGAACTCGGGCCGAATACTCAAGCTGAGAAAAAGAATCGCTAGTTACAGTGGCAGACACCGTATAGGTTAAGCTGCTACCATCATTTGGCACAGTAACCGTTTCATTTAA
>CAZQMH010000210.1:0-4980 GCA_964594435.1 uncultured Alcanivoracaceae bacterium | reverse complement strand
AGGTAGCCTTGGGCGTTGTAGTGGTTTTTGATGGCTTTGTGTGAGGCGTCTTGTTGTATTTTTGTGCGGGAGTAGGGGTCGTAATAGATGTTGTTGTCATAGCTGCATCGGGTGCTTGGGCAGAGGTTTTGGGTGTCGGCAAAGCTGGTGGTTATTTGGCTTAGGCGTTTTTTGTTGTCATATGTGTAGTCGCGTCTAAAGGCATTGGCGTTGTGCAGTTCTTGCTCGCTTTGGATTTGGTTGGTGCTTGTGTTATAAATGATGGTGGTGCTGAATTTTTTGCTGTTGTTGCTTGCGAAATTTTCTGTGAGGTAGGCTCGTCCGAGTTCATCACGGTAGGTTTTGACGAATTGTCCTTTGGCATCGGTGACTTTTATGACTTCGCCTTCGGCATTGTATAGTGTGGTGGTGGTGCCTGTATCGACGTCGTTGCTTGTGCTTTTGCGTCCTGCTGTATCGTATGTATTTTTGGTGAGGAGTTCGGTTATTGCGTTGGTTGTGCGTTTTATTTCGGTGACGAGTCCTTGGGCGTTGTAGCTGTAGTTGAGTGTACTGCCGAGGTAGTCTTGAACGTGGATGATTTCGCCTAGGGCATTTTTGCTTTCGGTTTTGGTTTGTCCGAGGTCGTTGGTGGTAACGGTGGTGAAACCGTTGTAGCTTATGCTTTGCGTTGCTCCATCGGGTAAGATGACTTGTGTGACTCGGTTGTAACGGTCGTATTCGGTTGTGGTTACTGGTATTTCTGCGGTATTGCTTTGTCCGTAAAAATAGGGTCCTATTTGGGTGACGCCGCGTCCGAGGTCGTCGTAATATTGTTCGTTGATTAGCCAGCGGTCATCGCCTGTGGTGGTACCAAGGTTGTTGTCGTTAAAACTGCGGGTGTGGGTGGCGATTGTACGCCCTAGTTTGTCGATAAAGCTGTAACTTTCTGCTCCGCCTGAGGCTTTGCTGGTCATGCGGATGACGGCTTGACTGGGGCATGTTGTGGCTGATGTGCCGCCAATTGAACTGCACCATTTTTTTGAGCTGTAAGTCCATGTGCCGAGTGTCGAGTAACTGCTTATGGCTGTGCCAAAGCTGTCATAGGTATTGGTGGTGGTTGTGCCTAATAAATCGGTGCTTGTCGTGGGGTTGCCGTAGATGTCGCGGCTGGTTATGGTGCTGACGGTTTGCCCTTTGGAGTTTTTGACGGTATTGGCATAGCGTCCTTTGGTGTCATAGATGATTTGGTTGTAACGGTGTATTCTGTAGGGGTGGTTGACATCGGCTATGTCGTTACTTATGGTGCTTGTGTTGCTACAAGCGGTGGCGTTAAAATGGGCACCTGAGCAGGAGATGGTTTTGTTTTCGTTGCCATAGGTATCGTATTGGTGCATTATTCTTAAGAATTTGCTTTCTGAGCTGGTTGGTAAGCGGCGTTCTTGTTTGAGGAGTCCGGTGTTTAAATCGTAGTCGTATTCCATGCGGGTGGTGACGTTGCTTTGTCCTGGACGTGAGACGGTTGTGACGGTGCTTGCAAGTAGGCCTATTTTCCAGTTGCCAGTTTGGTTGGTATAGGTGTTGGTGGTGGTTGTGGTGTGGAGTAAATTGGCTGCTGTCATCGTTCCGTTGTATATTTTTACGGTGTTGTTTAAGGGGTTGCCGTAGTTATCATGGGTGGTGGTTTGGTATCGGGTTTTTAGTAGGATGCCTCCTATTGGGCTGTAGGTTTTTTCGGTGGTACTATCAATATAGGCAAATTGGGCTTTGCCTGTGGTTGTTATTTTGTTGACGGTATTGGTGGTTTTTGACAACAAGGTTGAGCTTTGGATGTTTTCTAGGTTGCGGTTGATGTTGCAGTTGGCGGCGTTGGGTTCGCATGGGGTTGGAAAACAGTCGGCTTGATTGATTGTGCATAAAATCAGATCATCTAAGGCGACATCTTTTTGTATGACATCAATGCTTGAGGGCAGGCCTATGTAGGGAAAATCCTGATGGTAGCTTGTTGTGGTTTGCAAGACTTTATTGTTGTTACTTGCAAATTGAGATTGTCTGACAGGTACGGAGGTAATGATTTTACCAAAGCCTAAAAAGCCTCTGCCTCCTGTTTGCACTCGGGCTTGGGCGTATTGGTATTGCATTTTTGTGCGGGCATTTGGGTTATCAAAAGTGGGGGCATCTGTGTTGACTTCTCGTACCACATACATGCTGCCCATAAAGTCAAAAATAGGCGAGGCGTTGCCATAGTCCAATAAATTTGCTCCTGTTCCTTGGTTATAGACGGTTGAAAAGGTCATGGGTTTGTAAACTACGGTTGTTTTTGCTCCTAAGCCATTGGTGAAATCGGTAATTTTATCAACACTGTAATAGCGGTCGATACGAGGGTAGATTTTTTGTGTGCCGGTGTTGGTTATTTGAAAGTGATCGACTCGTCCATCGCCATCTAAATCCATAAAGAAGTTGGTGTAAGTGGCGAGGTTACGCCCATAGGCACCTGTTGCTATGCCATTGTTAAAGCCATTGCCGTTCCATACCTTGGTGTAATAGGGGGAATTAAAGAGGTTTGATTGAGGGTAAAAAATATCCAAATTCCCATCGTTATTAAAGTCCACTAGCTGTACGTCTTTTCCATCGGCTAAAGTACTAACGTTATGCTCTGTGAGGTATTTTGTGCCATCGGATAAGCGATAATACCAATTATTGTTTGTATGTTTATAAAGTGTGTCGGTGAGTCCATCGGCATTTATATCGGCAAATTTTATGTTTTTGTCGCTGATGGCTACGCTATTATCGGCGGCATTGAGGTTGTGGTTTTCTGTGTAATAGTCTAAATCACCGTTGCCATCTAAACCATGTCCGATAAAGGCTATCCAGTGTGAGGATTCAAATACTAAATTGGGTTCATTGCCTCCTCCTTGCAATTGTGAATCATCGGCAGAAACAAATTTATAGCTGTCTTTTGAACTGTCGGCTGTATTATTAACAAATGTATAAATACCTGAGTTTAAAATCAAATCTGCTATGCCATCACCATTAACATCGTGGGTTCTGATATTTAGAGAGCCTTTATTTTTGAAGTGGTAACGAACGGTGGAAAAACCAACTGGTTGGGTTACATTATCTAGGTTTGCTACAATTGGTAACTTTAAAGTTATATCGCTATTAGAAAATTGATAGCTTGCTCCTGATTTTTCCAAAAATCTGACTTTTAAGGCTGAGTTTTGTTCAAAAATCAAATCCGATAAGCCATCACCATTGACGTCAACTACTTGAAAATCAGTGGTGGCAGTGGTGGATATTCCTGTGTTTATTGGTGTGGAATTAAAGCCTAAATGCGCACCTTGAGCCAAATAAACTTTCCAAAATCCTCCGCTGGCTTGCATTAAGTCAGTTCGACCATCGGCATTGTAATCAATCAGGTGCCACTTGTTACGAACGAGTGAATTCGTTGGTGCAGAAATAAGGGCACTGCTTGTAATAGCAAAACCAGTTGCTCCATCTGAGTAAGCGACTTTAAACTTGTCGCTGTTATTAATATAGACTAAATCCGCTCGTCCATCGGCATTGATATCAGCGAGTTTTGAGTCTTTGATGCCTGATGGCAAGAGTAAATTGCCAGTTGAGGAAGAGGTGAAGTTTTGTGCGGGTTGTGACCAGTCAAAAGTGGTAATGGGCAAACAATCAGAAGCTCTGCATTCCGAAACAGATGTTAGCAAAGAACGACCGCTGTGACTGGAATAATCATAATTTAAGGTGTAGGTTCTAACGGTTATATTATCAATTTTTGAGGTGATGGATGCTAAACGCCTGCTCATGCTTGATTTTGCACCTGCAATATAAGCGGTAGTTTTATCTGTTCGGGTTGTTTCGTAGTTAAAATTCAAAATATTATAAGGAGTCAAACCCGTGCTGGTATTGCCAGTGTACGCAATAGAATTTAAGACAAATTCCAAATCATTTAAATTGCTGTAGTTGTAATCAATATAATTGTTTTTATTGTCCTTAAAACGATTAATCAGCCAAGCATAAGTCGGCGAGCCAGTGATATCAGTGGCTTGTATGTTACTGTCACTGGTGTTGCCATAATAGGCGATAGAACCATCTTTGCGTTCGATGGTGAATAGATTATTTGTCGCGTCATAGCGTATGCGAGCAAATTGATCACGCTCACTGCGATAGGTTGCATTATTGGCCCAATAGCTTGAACCTGTCACTTTATACAGACGTTCACCATTAAGGCAGAGTTTATCGTTATTATCCCAACTTAATGCCTGGGGTGTTATGTCGCTGTTTCCATCACGAGATTCTTGTGTTTCGCGGCAACGCGTGATAATCGTTGTGCCACTTAATGACCAGCCGACACCAATGGGTCCATTGCCTGAGCCACTGGAATAATTGAGAGAAACTTGCGGAGCAAGACCTGCGGTGCCTGCACCTGTTAGGATAGGTATTGAATAATTGGCTTGCCCCATTTGGTCTGTTTGAAAATTACCTTTTATGGAACCAACTCTTTGGCTATTAGCTTCCAAACTGGGAATTTCACTGCTACTTGCCACTGGATCAGAAAAATAACTGGTACTGCTAGCAGGCTCGAAACCATTGGCAAAAATTAAATCTATGCTTTTGATTTCAGGCTTAAAAGAAAATTGCACATGACTGACACTGGCAGCAAAACTAAAAGTGCTAACAAATATTAACAGGGCAAATTTTTTAAATGAAAACTTCATTTCCACAGGCTCCTTAAAAACATAACCGAAAATTACCATAGTTTGTGTGTAGAATGCAAGCGTCAGTAATGAGAAATTACTCATGATGCCAAAAACAGCCCGAATCGCAAGAAAAATCTTAGCAGAAAATCTTAAATACCACCGTAAAAGGCTTAAACTTTCATAATATCTAGGACAGACACAAGTATAGCAAATTTCCTACAAAGAAAAAGTATTTTGCCTACATATTTATCTATTGTTGTAGTTTAAAATCGTCATTTTTAGGAGAGAATTA
>CAZQMH010000209.1:0-5053 GCA_964594435.1 uncultured Alcanivoracaceae bacterium | reverse complement strand
AAAAATATACATGCAGCAACCACCCGTGTCAGCCAGCGGTTACAGTTCGCAAGCATTTAATCCGCATTTTCCACACACTGTAAGAAAAACCGAAACAAAAACCTGTGATGACTGCCACTTATCGGCAGCAAACGATAACAATGCCATCATGGCACAATTATTAATGTATGGAACTCGTTTTGTTGACTTTATTGGGCATTATGCGTGGTTAGGTGGTGAAGGACATATTACTGGCGTTGAAGTGACCGAATGGCAAGAGCCTCAAGCCGTTATCGGCAGTTATTTGCAACGCTATGCCTATCCTGATTTTTATAAAAAACACCAAGACAAAGCACAAGTATTGGAACAAGGTTTTGCTCACAGTTCTGGAGCTGTTAATTGTTTGCAATTACGAGGTGAATACCTCTATGTAGCCGAAGGCAAAAAAGGCGTACAAGTGTATGATGTTGCCTCCATTGCTAATAAAGGTTTCTCGCAACGCATCGTATCCGCACCCGTAAGTCCTTTAGGTCAAAATGCACATATCAAAACGGCCAATGCCACTTGCATCGTGTTACCAACCAATCAACCCATCCATCCCGATCGAAATAAAGGCAAGTTGATGCGAGAAGTCAATCAAGAACAACCTTTCCATCCTATCTATAACTACGCACTTGTAACAGATGCAAAAGAAGGTTTAGTATTGTTTGACATCAACACTTTTGCCGATGCCGACCCACTCAATAATAATATCAACCGTGCAGTAACCTGGAATGCCAACGGAGTTCTCAATGGTGCAAAATACATAACGCTGGGCGGTTATTACGGATACGTTATCACCAATGATGCATTGGTTGTAGTAAACCTCAATGAACCACTTGAGCCAAAATTTATCAAAAGTATCGCTTTAAACAAACCTCAAGCCGCACAATTGCAATTTAGGTATTTAATGGTGACCGATGCCGATGGTCTAAAAGCCATAGATGTGACCAATCCTGAGAAACCAATTTTAGTGGCGAACAATACCATTGCTTTGGGTTCAGCTCGCAAGTTACATTTAGCACGAACATACGCTTATGTTGCCAATGGTAAAGAGGGCATTGCCATTGTTGATATTAAAAATCCTGCCAAAATGAAGTTGTTGCAAAACTACAATGCCGATGGCAAAATTGTCAATGCCTATGATGTGACGGTAGCCACCACCAATGCCTCTTTATTTGCTTACGTTGCCGATGGCGAAGGTGGTTTGAAAATCATTCAGCTGACTTCACCCAGTTTGCAGCCGAAATTTTATGGCTTTAGTCCAGAACCAAAGCCATTATTTATTGCCAGTTATCCGACAAAATCACCTGCTTATTCCTTGTCTCGTGGTTTAGAAAGAGATCGAGGTGTGGATGAAACAGGCAACCAAGTGGCAGTATTTGGAAGACGAGGTTCTCGACCGCTAAATCTAGAAGAAATGCGCAGGATGTACTTAGATGAAGATGGCAAGCCATGGTTTGTAGAAAAACAATGAAAATAAATTCTTTTTTAATCATAAGCTTAGTGTTAGTATTCAATGTAAATGCTGGTACTTTGCCGCAATTTACTTCGCAAAAGCACATGGGTGTGGCAACCTGTTCAAGTGGTGTCTGTCATGGTAAAAGTGTTGAAGATAAAAAAGAAAATGTGATGCTGAACGAGTACCGCACATGGTTGCAATACGATGATCATTCTGGAGCCTATAAAACCCTTTTGAAACCCACATCCAAAAAAATAGCAGCAAAACTGGGTTTAAAAAGTGCCCATACCGCCAAAATATGTTTGGATTGCCATGCCGATAATATCCCTGTGGAAAAACGAGGTAAGAAATTTCAAATCAGTGACGGTGTGGCTTGTGAAGCCTGTCATGGCGGTGCAGAAAAGTGGCTGTCAGATCACAAAGAACCTGGGGCAACACATGAAAAAAATATCGCATTGGGTTTGTATCCATCAGAAAAGCCCAAGGACAGAGCCAAACTATGCTTGTCTTGCCACTTAGGCACAGCCAATAAGTTTGCCACTCACCGAATTATGGCTGCAGGACACCCTCGTTTAAGTTTTGAACTGGAATCCTTTACCCAAAATCAACCCGCACATTACAAAGTCGATGCAGATTATGAAAAGCGTAAAGGTTCTATTCGCAGTATCAATATGTGGCTAACGGGATTGGTTTTTAAAGCGAATGAACAACTGTCATTACTGACAACCAAACAGTATACCGCCCACGGTTTTTTTCCTGAGCTATCCTTTTACGAATGCCATTCCTGTCATCGCTCCATGGCGGTTAGTCGCTGGCCTGTTGAAAAAAACAGCAACAATGTTCCTACAGGAACGGTCAGACTGGATGATTCTTCTTTGGTTGTTTTGATTTCTGTTGTGGATTCATTATCCACCAAGAGTGCAATAAACCTTAAAGAACTTTCACCGTTCTAGCATCAAAAGCAAACAAGCATTGCTTGATTCAGCACAAGCACTGCGACAAGAATTACAAAAGCTTTCCTCAAGTTTTGTAAAGAAGAATTATAGCAAACAACAGAAATTAAATTTTAGGAAAAAACTATTACTTGATGCCAGTAAAGGCTATTTTCGAGATTATTCGAGTGCAGAACAATTGTTTTATGCCGTTGAAACACTCTCACTGGATTTAAAAGATTTTAATAAGTTCGAAAAAATGTTAGACAAATTATTTAATGCTATTGATAATGAAGATAAATATTACCCTTCGCAGTTCCAAACAATTGCCAAGCTTTTTTTAAATAAATTGCCATAGGTGAAGATAATGAATCATTATGCCGAAACCCATATTGGACAAAGAGAAAACAATGAAGACCGTTTTTTGATTGATGCGGAAATCGGTTTGTTTATTGTGGCAGATGGCGTGGGCGGACTGGACAGGGGTGAAGTTGCCAGTAAAATAACCTGTCAGGAAATACACAAACACATAAAAAATGGCGTATCATTGGTTGACTCCATTCAACTAGCACACAAAAAAATACTGCAAGAATTAAATAAAAACCCACAAAAAGAAGGCATGGCATCCACCGTTGTTGCCGTTTTGTTTAATGGTAATGACTACGAAGTGGCTTGGGTTGGCGATTCACGTGTTTATTTGTGGGATGGTGAACTAAAGCAGATAACACGCGACCACTCTTATATGGAGTTATTGTTAGAAAGTGGTCATATAAAGTTTGAAGACATGAGCACACACCCTGATAAAAACGTTATATCACAAGCTTTAGGAATACAAAAAGATAGACTCGATGTTTCTCTCAACAAAGGAAGCTTGGAAAAAGATCAAATTTTACTGCTAGCAACCGATGGTTTGTATGAAATATTTAAGGAAAAGCCCATGATTGAAGCACTCAAAAATCATTCGAGCTTGTCAGATTTTACCAAACAGGCCGTCGCCTCAGCAGTCAAACTGGATGGCAAAGATAATATTACGCTCTTAACCATAAAAGGCCAGGTTAACAGCAAAGACAATTCAGGCATCAAAGCACAAATTGTCAGAAAATTTGACGCAGAAACAGGTTGTGCTATTGAAGTAACAAAACAATGGGTCGATGAAGACTCGACACTACAAGTAGAAAAATTGCAAGTAAAGGCCATTGCACCCAAAAGCCTTTCAACCGCAAAGAAAACCACGGACGAAATCAAGCCAAGCATGATTGAATTATTGCTTTTTATAACTGTGCCATTATTGGCATTAATTTTAATAACTTTTATGCTATAGGGCTAAAAATAGCATGGACTTATTATTCCCAAATTGCGACCATATCGGAACTTGGGGTATTGGATATTCGTTAAATATCTATTTTTTAAAACATTAAACAAAAGAGAAGAAAATGCACGATCAAGATGATGATGCGACAATAATTGGTGGGCTTGCCTTAAATTTAACCCACACAATTCAAGTAGACAATGAGTCAAAATACTTAGTGACAAAAGAACTGTCATTGGGACGCAGTGAAGCTTGTGATATTCAAATCGAGGATAAAAAAGTCTCTCGAATTCATGCTAAATTTGAATTGCTAGATGACAAACTAACCATTATAGATTTGAATTCGAGTAACGGCACATTTGTCAATGGTAAAAGAATAAATGAAAAAACTCTGCTCACAAACAACGACATCATTAGTATTGACAGTCACAAATTAAAAGTCATTATTGATGCAGAACTACCTAAACAAACCAACTCAAGCAAGCAACCGCAAGAAAGCACTATCACCCAAGAAAAACAAGCGACACCAAAAGAAGCGGTAGCCGTCCGTGAAGTAAAAAAGCAATACGATGAAGAAATTCCAACAAGCTGGGTTGAAGAAACAGGTTCTATCGATGGAACAAAGATGATGGATCCAAAACAAATTGACGCACTAAAGTCTAAAGTCACAAGAACTCTGACCACGGCTGACCCATCGGTTACACGTTTGCATTGTTTCGCAGAAAACTCAGTTGAGCAAGTATTTGAATTACCCGTATCCAATTTTGAAGAAGCATCAGGCTGGGAAATTGGCAGAGACCCTAATTGTGATATTGTTATTGAACATTCCAGCATATCCAATCGCCACGCTCAAATCATCCATCAAACAGGACGATGGAAAATTGTTAATCTGGTATCAACTAACGGTATTGTCATCAATGGACAAAAGAAACTGTCAGCTTATCTCGGCGATGGTGATAAAATTGGTCTAGGATCAGTTGATTTGGTATTCAAAACGCCAAAAAACAATAAACCTAAACTTAGTCAAAAAAGCAATGAAACTGCTAAAAACATTGTTGCACCTCTAGTTGTGGGGCTTGTACTTTTAGGGCTAGCAACCGCCATTTATTTTCTTATATTCTAAGTCCCGATATAGAATCACAATAGAGAATGCAAGCAATTGATGTGCATAAGGAATTGGCAAAAGCTAGATCCAACTTTCCTTCTCTACGATTCCTATTCTCGGACAATCTCCTAGGAGTTTGTCCGAGAATAGGAACCGTAGCGAGGGAAAGGTAATTTGAGAAGAATAGTTGCCCTATTTGACGAGAATCAGGTGAAAAATTGCTCAAA
>CAZQMH010000208.1:0-5100 GCA_964594435.1 uncultured Alcanivoracaceae bacterium | reverse complement strand
AGCCCTAAACCCAGCTTTCCTTCATCACGATTCCTATTCTCGGACAAGCTCCTAGTTTGAGGTCTTGGTCTTTTTTCCAAGTTGTTTGCAGATAGTTTATTCTTTGTTTTTGAAAATATTTGGCAACTTTTAGGCGTTTGTTTGCATCAAACCAAAACTTCATCCAGCTTTGGATATATTCGGTGGGTCTGTATTCACTTTGTGGTGTTAGCCATTCGATTTCGTTGCTTGCCAGTAATGGTGTGCCGCCTCCACCTGAGAAACCGAATAATACGCCTGCTGAACAGAGCATTCTTACCGCTCCTTGGGTGATGGATGTGCCTGTGCCAAGTAGTATGACGGTGGTGTTGGCTATTGGGATATTCCAGTAGTGTTTGCTTTTGGTTTCTTCGGTCAGGTAAACAACTCGCCCACCTTTTTGCAGGAGGCGGCATTTTTCGAGGTAATAAATATTGGCTCTTTTGCTGTGTAATATGTGTTTTAGGTCGGTTAGTGCTTCCATTTGTTGTCAAAATTTTAATAAAGTGGCACCAATAGTATAACATACCATTCTCAAAACTTGAGAATGGTGGGAAATTATTTTATTTTTTTTAGGTGGGCGAGGGCTTGTTGGGTGACGTGTTGCAGGGTGTTGAGGGCGGGGTTTTGGGTTTTGATGTGTTCAAAGCTTGAGAGGCGTGTGGCGATTGAGCGAAGAAAGCGGTGGTGTTTTGCGGGCAGGTGGTCTTGGGCGAGGGCGATGACGGGTTTTTCGGTGGCACAGGCTTCGCTGAGCATGTTGATGCTGTCGGCGGTTATGAGTAAAATTTCTGCACTTGCGAGCAAGGGGCGGTAGGGGTTGTTGCCATCTTGGGGTGTAAACCAGTGGCGGGCATTGGGGAATGTTTGTTGGATTTGGGCTTGGTAGCGGCTATCGGTGCGGCGTGAGGTGCATATAAAGAGTTGGTAGGGTGGTAGTTTGTGCTTGATGAGTTGTGCTAATTTGGGCAGTTGTTGGTAGAATTTTGGGTTGGGGTTGCCGAGCATTAGGGCGATGAGTTTGGTTGCTGTTATTTTTTTTTCTTGTTTGAGCATTTGTGGGTTTATTGGGTGCAGGCTGCCTTGTGTTGTTAGGATGTTTTTGCCTGTGATTTGGTCGTGTTCGGGGCAGATGAGTAGGTCGTATTTTTTGGGGTTGTCTCGTGGGTTGAGGATGTGGATGTGGTGGCAGTTGTGTTTTCTTTTGTAGTATTTGCCTACCGCTGCCATGCTACGGCCGCAGGTGATGATGGCGTTTGGGGTGGTTTTTTTGTTGGGTTTTTGTTTTTGCCAGATGATGTTTCTGCCAAATCGGGGCAGAATGCGTGGGCAGAAACTTAACCACGGTTGTCGTATGGCACAGTGGTAGAGTTCGACTGTGTTTGCCATGGCTTGTGCCAGAGCGAGGGATTGAATTTCGTGCCCGGCTTTGTTGTCGCTAAAGACAATGATGTGATTTAGTTTTTTCAATGGCTTTTTCTTAGGAAATATTGGCTTTAATCCGTTATAATACCTCAAAATACTTCCAAGAGATAAAAAAATGAACCAATCTGTTAGTAAAAATGTTGCAAAGAAGGTCTATATCATTCAGGTTAAGCGTGCGGATGTGCCCGTTTCTTGTCCTCCTGCTGGTGCGGATGTGGCGTTGTCGCATCCACGAGTTTATCTTGATTTGAATAAAAATGGTGAGGCTTTGTGTCCTTATTGCAGCAATCATTTCGTTTTAGCCAAGCCGCCAACAGCCGCTGCCTGATTCGCCTTTTTTGTGGAAAAAAAACTGACGATTGTGCAAATTTTACCCGCAATGAATAATGGTGGGGTTGAGCGGGGTTGTGTTGAAGTTGCTAATTATTTGGCGGCTTGCGGGCATCGGTCGCTGGTGCTTTCGGCAGGCGGAACTATGGTGGGGTTGTTGGCATCTGGGGTTGAGCATATTTCTTTGCCCGTTGGTAAAAAATCATGGACGGCTTGGTTTTTGATTAAAAAATTGCGGACGTTGTTTGTGGACTACAAGGTGGATGTGGTGCATGCTCGTTCCCGCTTGCCTGCGTGGTTGGCTTTTTTGGCGATTAAGAAAATTAAACAACATAAGCCTAAATTTATAACCACGGTTCATGGTTTGTATTCGGTTAAAAAATATTCTTCTATCATGGCTCGTGGCGATGAGGTGGTGGCGGTGTCTATGACGGCTTTGCATTATGTTAAAAAGCATTATGCTAAGTATTTGCGAACTGAGCCGACTTTGATTTATCGCGGTATTGACCCTGCACAGTTTGCTTTTGGTCATGACCCTGATATTTTGTGGATGCATAAGTTTTATCAAGATTTTCATCAATTGGTTGGGCATAAAATGGTTTTGATGGCGGGTCGATTAACGGCTTTAAAAGGGGCGAAGGATTTATTGCCTTGGTTAAAATCTAAGGATAATGATGCCAAACTGGTTTTTACCGCTGATCCTGCTAAGGATTTGTATGCGGCTAAACTTTACCATTTTTTCAAGCAGGAAAAGGTGGATCATCGTATTATTTGGATTGGTGTACAGCAGAATATGGCGGATTTGTATGCTGTGGCCCACGTGGTGGTTTCGGCGTCTCAACGTCCTGAGTCATTTGGACGGACGGTGCTTGAGGCTTTGGCGGTTGGTACGCCGGTGGTGGCTTATGAGCACGGCGGGGTGGGTGAAATTTTACAAAAAATGTTTCCTGAGGGTCGAGTTGAGGTGCGTAATTCCCAGCAATTAGCGGATAAAATTAATGCCATTTTGGCGGGTCATGTCGAAATGACGGCAGCTGAGCCGTTTTTGTTGGATGATATGTTGTCCCAGACCCTTAGTCTTTATCGCCAGAGTAGTCATGTTTGAGTCTGTGGCTTTTTCGCGTGTGGTTTTGGGCTTGTATTGTGCGGTTATGGTGTTGTTGCCGTTTTCGCGTTTGGCGGAGTTGCCGTTGTTGTTGTTGGCATTGTTGGGTGCTTTTGCTTTGTTTAAAAAGTGGCAGGTGTTGAGGTCTTTGGCTGCTTTTGCTGTTTTGAATGCGGTCTTTTTTAGTTATTTTTTTATGGTGCTGCTTTCGGCAACGGATTCTTATTGGCAGGATAAGACTTTGTTAGTGGCGTTGGCTTCTGTGCGTTTTTATTTGGCGAGTGTTGCGTTGTTGTGTTTTTTGCAGACGAGACATTTTGCTCTTTTTTATCGTTGGGTTATGCTGCTGGTGGTTTTTTGGGCAATGGATGCGTTATTGCAGTATTTTGTTGGTGTCGATTTATTTGCCAGAAGCAGTTATGCTGGTCGATTGAATGGTGTTTTTGGGCAGCATCATGTCAAGTTGGGTCCGGTGCTGGCGTTGTTATTGCCTTTGGTTTTGATTGGTTTACAAAAGACTTATGCGTGGTTTCGGTGGTTGAGTTTGTTTGTGGTGGTTATTTGCATTTTGCTGTCGGGTACGCGTTCGGCATGGTTAATGATGGGCTTTACTTTATTGGCTTATTGGTGGCATCATGTTCGCCACAGGCGTTTGCAATTGTTGTTTAAGGCTGTGCTGGCTAGTGTGCTGATGGTGGTGAGTTTGTGGTTTATTGCACCTGAGTTTCAGCAGCGTATTGAGCGTTCGATGGCGGTTTTTCAAGGCACGCAACAGGCACTGGATTTTGCTTTGGCGGATCGTTTGCCCATTTGGTACAGTGCGTGGGAAATGTTTACTCATCACCCGATTAATGGCATTGGGGCTCATGGTTTTCGTAAGGCTTATGCCGAGTTTTCAGCGGCAGATGATGTTTGGCAACGCCAAGGTGGTGTCGGGATGCATGCCCATCATTGGTTGTTGGAAATTTTGGCAGAAACGGGCTTGATTGGTTTGTTGTTGTTTGTTTTTGCGGCACTTAGGCTTTTGCGGTTTGTCAGACACAATTTCCACAAACAGTATTCTTGGGCTTTTGTTGTGGCTTTGTTATCGGCTTTTTTGCCTATTACCAGCATTTATTCGCTGTTTGCGTCGTTTTGGTCGATTTGTATTTGGTTTGTTGGGGCGGGTTTGATTGTTATGAGTAGAGAAAATGCCGAGTGATTTGATTAAAATTTCGGTTGTGGTGACGTGTTTCAATAACGAAAAGAGCATAGAAAAGTGCCTAAATAGTGTGCGTTTTGCCGATGAAATTTTGGTGTTGGATTCTTTTAGTAGCGATAACACGCTGGCTCTTATTAAAAAATTCACTGTTCGTCTTAAACAGCAGGAATTTAAAGGTTTTTGGCAACAAAAACAAGATGCTATTGATTTTGCCAGGCATGATTGGGTGTTGCTATTGGATTCTGATGAGTTTTTAAGTTCTAAGGCTCAAAAAATCATGCAACAATGGCAACGTCAAAAGCCCAGGGCAGATGCTTATGCTTTGCCCAGACGAGAGTGGGTCTTTTGGCAGTGGTCGCATCCTTGGGTCAAACGCAATACATTTGTGCGATTGTTTAATAAAAATCGTGCCAGCATGAGTCATGATTTGGTGCATGAGTCGGTGCTTAGTGAGGGGAAAATTGCTGCCTTAGGAGCGGAGATAAGGCACTTTGGTGAGACCTCGATTGCTGTTAAGATGAGTAAAATCAATCGTTATTCGACATTGGCGGCACAGCAAAAGTATTCACGGGGAAAACGTGTGGGCAGAATAAAGCTCTTGGTTTATCCTTTGTGGTATTTTTTTAGGCAATATTTTATTCGCCGTCAGATTTTTAATGGTGTTGCTGGCTTTATTAATGCTTATCTGAATAGCAAATACGCTTTTTTGAAATACGCTAAATTGTATGAATTACAAAAAAATAAAAACTGATTTTGCCATTTTTCTTGCCAAGCAATTTGTGAAGTTGCCGCTTTCTTGGGTGCTAAATACGGGGCAATTTCTTGGTTTTTTGGCTTGGCTTGTGCCCAATACGCGAAAAAAAATTGCCAAACGTAATATTGCTTTATGTTTTCCACAATTATCGGCTGGTGAGCAAAAGAAACAACTCAAGGCGAATATGTTGTCAACGGGCATTGGTTTTACTGAAATGTTGTATGCTTTGTGGGGCAAGCAGGATATTTTTTTGTCTCGTTGTCAAAT
>CAZQMH010000207.1:0-5103 GCA_964594435.1 uncultured Alcanivoracaceae bacterium | reverse complement strand
TATTTTAGAAATGGGTTTTCCTGGCTATTTTTTAATTGTTGCCGATTTTATCAATTGGTCAAAGAAAAACAAAATACCAGTGGGTCCAGGACGTGGTTCAGGAGCGGGTTCTTTGGTTGCTTTTGTGTTAAAAATTACCGACTTAGATCCACTACAATACGAATTGATTTTTGAAAGATTTCTCAACCCAGAAAGAATTTCGATGCCAGATTTTGATGTTGATTTCTGCATGGACAGACGCGATGAAGTGATTGAATACGTGGCAGCAACCTACGGTGCTAATCAAGTCAGTCAAATCATTACTTTTGGAACCTTATCCGCCAAAGCCGTTGTGCGTGATGTCGGCAGGGTGTTAGGTTACCCTTATCCTGTTGTCGATGGCATTGCAAAATTAATCCCCAATGATCTAGGCATCGACTTAAAAACAGCCCAAAAAGAATCAACAGAACTGGCTTTAAAAATAGAAACCGATGATGAAGCCAAAGATTTATTCGACTTAGCCAAACAATTAGAAGGCATAACCCGCAACACGGGCAAGCACGCAGGTGGTGTGGTTATTGCTCCTGACAAACTTTCTTCCTTCTGCCCTGTTTATAAGGATGAATATGCCGAAGGTATGTTAAGTCAATTTGATAAAAACGATGTTGAGGCTATCGGCTTAGTAAAATTTGACTTTCTTGGTTTGCGCACCTTAACCATTATTGACAACGCCCTACAAGCCATCAATAAAAGAGTCAAAACGCCTATTGACATCAGCAAAATCCCGCTGGATGATGAAAAAGTCTTCCAATTACTCAAAGAATGCCGCACAACTGCCGTTTTCCAGCTGGAATCCGATGGCATAAAAGGACTGATTAAAAAACTTATTCCCGATTCTTTTGCAGAAATTATTGCCTTAGTCGCCTTGTTTCGTCCAGGTCCAATGGGGGCTGGCATGGTCGATACCTATGTCGCTTGTAAACATGGCGAAATAGAACCCGACTACCTGCACCCCGATTTGGAAGAGATATTAAAACCAACCTACGGCGTGATACTCTACCAAGAACAAGTGATGAAGATAGCCCAAGTTTTATCTGGCTACTCTCTGGGACAGGCAGATATTTTACGTAAAGCCATGGGTAAAAAAATCGAATCCGTCATGAATGCACAGACAGAAAGTTTTGTTACTGGAGCCGAAAAACGTGGCGTTGATAAAGCCGTAGCCGCTCATATTTTCTCCCTTATTGTTAAATTTGCTGGTTACGGATTTAACAAGTCACACTCTGCCGCCTATGCCCTGATTGCCTACCAAACCGCCTGGCTTAAAGCTCATTATCCTGTAGAATTTATGGCAGCAGTTCTCTCGGCTGACATGGACAACACAGATAAAGTTGTGCACCTTATTGGTGATATTTTGGAAATGAATATCTGCATTGAAACGCCAAACATCAACCAATCCGACCATGCTTTCAAAGCGGGCAAAGGCATGAGTATTGTTTATGGATTAGGTGCGATTAAAGGTGTCGGTCATGCCGCCATCGAGTCGATTATGGCGGAACGTGAAAAAGATGGTGATTTCACCTCATTTTATGATTTTTGTGTGCGTGTAGATTTGCAAAAAGCCAACAAACGCACTTTGGAAGCCTTAATTTTGTCTGGTAGTTTTGATAACTTGCATAACAACAGAAAATCTCTGTACCAAAGCATGGAAGACTTAACCAAAGCCGCTGCCCAAAAGAAAAAAGATAACGAATCGGGTCAATTTGAATTATTTGCCAGTCTCACACCCCAAAAATCCACCAATGAAATGCCCATTCCTTTGGTTAATTGTCTTGACTACATGCTCAATGAACGGCTTTTTCTCGAACGTGATATGCTCGGGCATTTTATGACGGGCCACCCCATTCAGTCTGTCAATAAACTGTTACAAGTTGTCACCAGTCACAGCGTCACTAAAGTTTTGCAATTACAAGAGCAAGCAGAACCCATAAAAGCAAAAAAAGACGATGACAATGATTTCATGAAAAAGAAGTTTTTTAAAGGTAAAAAAGTCATCGTTGGCGGATTAATCACTTCGATTAGAGTTCGTAATGAAAATGCAGCACATGTCACCATCGCAGATGAAAAATGTGAGATTGAGGCGAATTTTTTCCGTGAAAGTTATTTTGAAAACCAAGAAAAAATGCTAAAAGATACCATTGTCATTATCGAAGGCGAAGCAGGCTTGGATAACTTTACCGAAAAATTCATCATTCGAGCCAAACAAATCCTTACTCTCAGTGAAGCCATCGCCACGTATTGTAGCAAAATTGGCTTCACCACTTCCACCGATGATTTCCAATCTTTTTCCAATCAGCTCAAACAATTATTTCAAGAGTTTGGTCACGGCAAAGCCCAAATTTACATCCATCATGAACATGAAGGCATCATATCCAATCTAAAACTCGGCAATAACTATAAAATTCGTCCTTCTTATGAACTGCTACAAAAGGCTGAAAAATTGTCGACTATCAACAAGGTTATCATAAAATAAATGTATCAACTCACCCCGTCATTCCTGCGTAGGCAGGAATCTCTATGGTGAAGGTTTTATATTTAGTGCCTGACCGAGAAAGGAATCGTAGCGAGGGAAAGTCTGATTTGAAGCAAAATAATTCATTATTTAAGGAGAATAGCTCGCTATTTGACGAGAATAATGGGTTATTTTGGTCAAATTCAGCTTTTTTGCAGTAGATTACTTCTTTCTTGGTCAGGCACTATTTACCAACCATTGTCATTATTATTTATGAGATTGCCGCCTTCGCGGCAATGACAGTAGGTACGAGCAGTTACAAATAAATAAACCCATAGCCCCAAAAGCTTGACTTTATTTATTGGCTGCGACCAAATGATTGATGCTACGTACTGCAACCATAACCGTTGCATAATCTGCAACTTTTTCACTGCGCATTTGTTGCATCATATTACGCACCCTTTTGATGCTATCTTTGTTCTTTAGCAACCATTGCTCGACCAATACATCTGCTTTCTTCTTGCTGTTTTTGCCCATTACTTTTTGCGTTAAAAGATTATGCTGTTCAAACAACTCATCTCGCAAAACGCCACGAGCATGAGCATGCCAAGGACCAATAACTACCAGTTTTTGTATTCTATCACGCAACCATAACAAGTTGAGTTTCTCTGACAAGGTGAAAAATACTTGGGCTGCATTCATCACTGTAGAACCTGTATTGTTGGCAATTTCTACCACATCCAAGGCGGCGAATGAAAATTCAGCCACAGCCACCCTATTGGCTAAATCTTTTGGATACTGCTGTTTGACTAATGTTTTTTGACAATTGTGCAAGGCCTTAACATCTTTGGCAGGCAAAACTTGCTCAATTTTATTTAAAAACAAAGCAACATCTGTGCGAAGTTCTTTGATAACGTTGGTGATTTCGAAAAAATGCCCAAAACGGTTCAATATCCATCTCACTGCTTGGCGAATCTGATTCCAGACCTTGAGACTGCCTTGGATTTGGTGTTTGGGACTGACCACCGAATCCAATTGTTCAATCTCTTGCCAAATACGTTCTGCATCAAATAGTTCAACCGCAACGACATAAGCTTTTGCAATCGCTCCAACATTTGCACCCGTGTCTTCAAACGCACGCTGCATAAACGTTGCACCCATGCGGTCGATAATTTGACTGGTTAAAATGGTGGCAATAATTTCACGATGCAAACGATGGTTCAAAAGGTATTTTTCATCAACTTTTTGCAGTTTTTTCGGGAAATAATTGGTCAATATCGACTTAAACCATTTATCTTCCAGTGCATCTGAGGCGATTAAGTCTTCGGTTAATGCCAATTTTGAATAACTGAGCAAAACACACAACTCAGGACGTGACAAACCTTTGCCATCAACTTGTCTTTGTTTCAGTTCTTGATTTGAGGGCAAAAATTCAATTTCTCGGTCTAATAATCCGCGCTTTTCTAACACCTTAATCAAGTGAGCTTTTGCACCCAGACGTTGTTTTGAGTGGTATTCCATCATACTGAGGGTTTGGGTTTGGGAATAGTTATTGCATAACACAAGTTTGCCCACTTCATCGGTCATTGATTCCAGCAATTTTACCCGTGATTTGGCATCGTATTTTCCATCTTCTAACATGGATTGGATTAAGATTTTAATGTTGACCTCATGGTCAGAGCAATCAACACCAGCAGAATTATCAATAAAATCGGTATTCAGCTTGCCACCTTTTTGGGCATATTCTATACGCCCAAGCTGGGTGCATCCCAAATTACCGCCCTCACCTATTACTTTGCAACGCAGGTCTTTTCCATCAACACGCAGGGAATTGTTGGCACTGTCGCCAACTTCTTCGTGTGTTTCTTTGCTGGATTTGACATAGGTTCCGATACCACCGTTCCATAATAAATCAACCTGTGATTTCAGCAAGGTGCGTATCAAGGCTTGTGGTGCTATTTCATCAACATTCAAGCCCAGCCATTTTTTAATTTCAGCAGAGAGCACAATTGATTTATCAAAGCGTGAATAAATGCCACCGCCTTTTGAAATGAGCTTTTTGTTGTAATCTTCCCAACTGGAACGTGGTAAATTAAACAAACGATGACGTTCTTTCCATGTTTTAGCAGAATCTGGGTTGGGGTCTAAGAAGATATGCATGTGGTTAAAAGCCGCTTTAAGACAAATATGTTTTGACAATAACATACCATTACCAAAGACATCACCCATCATATCACCAATACCAACAACACTAAAATCTTCATTTTGGCAATCCACACCGAGTTCTCTAAAGTGTCTTTTGACCGATTCCCATGCTCCTTTGGCTGTAATTCCCATCGCTTTATGATCGTAACCAACCGATCCACCAGAGGCGAAAGCATCACCCAACCAAAACCCATAATCAGCGGAAATACCATTGGCAATATCTGAAAATGTCGCCGTGCCTTTATCTGCTGCGACCACTAAATAAGGATCATCTTCATCATAGCGAATAACACCAGAAGGATGAACAACTTGTCCAGCCACGATATTATCAGTGAGGTCTAACATGCCACGAATAAAATTTTGGTAACATGAAATCACTTCTTGCATCACTTCCTCACTTTAACCTT
>CAZQMH010000206.1:0-5103 GCA_964594435.1 uncultured Alcanivoracaceae bacterium | reverse complement strand
ATGACGAATTGGGTAAATGCAAATGTTGTAAATGGTTATGAAATAACTTATGATATAGATAATATTGAAACTACGGGTGAATTGGGTAATAATACATTTACTGCTGTTTACCGATACGGTACTCATTCTGTCGGAGCAAGTAGTGGATTTTACTTAAATAATGCAGATTTGAATGGCTTTTAAATTTTTAACAAAAAGTACAAAAAAGCCAACACATCAAGGATTGAAGTGTTGGCTTTTTAACTGCATTATAATTTCAGAAATCGCTCTTTTAATACCTTTTTCTCTATCACACGCAATGGACTTAAAGGAAATAGAACAACAAGTTGATTACTATACAAATATGTATATGTTTGGAGTTGACTTTAACTTAAAAAGAACCAAGTATTTAACTGTTTCAGGAGTATCTGGTAAAAAATTGTATATTCCTAAAAGCAAGCCAGAGGTTTTTTTCTCAAGCTATGCTAAACCAATAAGATTTAATATGCTTACTTATCCACAATTTTATGAGGTTTCTAATGAAATAAAGCCAAAGATTAAGTATTTAAAACTTCTATCAAGAAAAATCAGTACTTACATGAAGCTACTGGATATCAAGCCAATAAGTTTAACAGTGAATTATACAATTATTTCAAACAATAATAAAATCTTTAACGTCTCGCAATGGACGCCTATTAAAAGTAGTATTGACTTAACATTCTATGATAATATTCATTCTGATCAACTCGATAATTTTTCAAAATATGTAGAAAAGCATTTAATAGAGACACTACCTCATGAGTTATTTCATTTTTTTATTGGATACCAAAACCAATACAGAATAAGTGAGATAAGAGAGGAGGTGTATGCACATCTATTTGGAAAGTGTGTTGCCTATGAAATTTATCCTCAAATCTCTTACGCCATGGATCAAATGAAATTTTCGAACGAATATTTTATTAAACCTAAAAAAGATTTAAAAAAATTGCGAAAAGATATGAAAAAGAAAAAATATTTCACGTCAAGAATTGCCGAAGTTATTGCTTTGTATTATTTTCAAGTCATTGCTAAAAATTATTCTGGCGTAAACATTCATTCAGATAATATATCTAAATTCTGCCACAAGTTATTCTCAGAGCATAACTTTAAATATCCTATTGAAAAAAAACCACCTGTATGGTTTAAACGTTTTTTAGCATATGCTCAACACGGCTGATTTGTCCATAATTATAAGAACATGAATTGGCATAAAATCACGTTAAGAGACATACTGATGTGTAAACCTAACGTGCTAATGTCTGCTTTGAGCAAAGTTAAAATGTCCGCCTTCTCTATAAAAAGAGAGCGATATAATCAAATTCAAGGAGCGCCTCGACTAGGGTTATCCACTCATCAATTAAGAAGAATGCAGGCACGTTTCAGAATCGAAGGTACAAAAGGAATAATCTCAAAACATAGTGGTAAAACTAAAGGACAAAGATGCTTTTAAAAGAACCAATGAGATAAAAATAGCCGCTCCAATGCTTGACGCAATAGAAATCAAAGGCAAATTAATCACCGCAGATATGCTACTGACCCAAAGAAAATTCGCAAAATATTTAGTAGAGCAACGAAAAGTCGATTATCATTTCACAGTAAAATCTCTCAAGTTACAGTTTATGGAAAAACCAGTAAGTCAACTAAACAATCTAGCCCTAGCGAAGTTTTAAAGGCAAATCGAGGTCTTTGTGTATTGAGAGCCAGCATTATTAGAACAAATTTGACGTGAGGCACTTTGATTTTGGGTTGACAATATCGGGATGTGGGTTAAATTAAAGTAACCGCTCACACCGTCATCCCTGCACAGGCAGGAATCTCTATGATGAAGGGCTTTATATTTACCAACCATTGTAATTATTATTTATGAGATTGCCGCCTTCGCGGCAATGACGGTAGGTGCGATCAGTTACAAATTAAATTAAATTAAATTGTTACAAGTTGTCGTTGTCTTCGTTTTATGCAGTAATATGATCCAAATTCAGATTTGGGTATGCCAACAATTTAATTGAGCCGAACCTATGATAATGCTATTGCTATTGCTGTTTGTGGCTGCTACATCGCAAGCCGAAGAGTACCGTGTCCCACTTATTGAAAGCCCTATTAAAATTGATGGCGTTTTAGACGATAAGTCGTATGATGATGCTTTAAAAATTTCGATTAGCTATGAAATTGACCCGAATTTAAATGTAAAAGCCGAGGTAGAAACAACCGTTTATATCATTGATAGAGGCAGCAGTATCGTCTTTGCATTTGATGCCAAAGATACGAATCCTGAGAAAATCAGAGCTTTTTTACGAGACAGAGATTCGGCATATCAGGATGATTTTGTCGGTGTCATGCTAGATACCTACAATGACGAAAGGCGAGCACTGGAGTTTTTTGTCAATCCTTTGGGCGTACAGATGGACTTAATTCGTGATGATGCCAATGGCGGCAACGAAGATGATTCGTGGGATGCCATATGGGATTCTGCTGGAAAAATAAACGGTGATGGCTTTGTGGTGGAAATGGAAATTCCTTACAATGAACTACAAATGCCAAATAGCACAGGTGAAAAAACCTGGGGTATCAATCTTTTTCGCTCCTACCCACGTGATGTGAGGAAACAGTTACAGGCGACAAAACTCGACCGCAACAACAGTTGCTTATTATGCCAAATTAACAAATTTAGCGGCTTTGCCAATGCTAAACGTGGCATGGATCTTGAAATCACACCAAGTATTACCTTAATCAGTAACCAACGCAAAGCCATCGATAGCAGCGATTTTTCAGATGTTGAACACAATATTGAACCTTCTTTGGATATTAATTGGGGCATTAATTCAAACCTCACCTTAAATGCGACTTTCAATCCAGACTTTTCTCAGGTGGAAGCCGACGGAGCACAGCTGGATGTGAATAAAACATTTGCTTTATTTTTTCCTGAAAAAAGACCGTTTTTTTTGGAAAATTCAGATTATTTTACCACGGGCATGAATCTTATTCATACCCGCAATGTTGCCAATCCAGACTATGGCATTCGTTTGGTTGGCAAGAGCAATAAAAATGCTTATGGCTTTTTTTATGCCAATGACAGCCTTACGACGCTATTAATTCCTGGGCTGTTTGGCTCAGGATTGGCGACACTTGCTCAAGAAAGTGAAAATTTAGCCGCTCGTTATCGCCGAGATTTTGGCAATGCTTCTACAATAGGTGCTGTTTTGACCCGCAGAAGTTCGAAAAATTATGACAATACTGTTTTATCAGTTGATAGTAATTATCGGCTCAGTAATGAAAATTCTTTGCAATTTCAACTTGCCAATTCCCAAAGCACCAATCCTCAACAAATCACCCAAGATTTTAACCTATCAACACACACTTCAGGTAATGCTTACACTTTGCGTTATGTGCATGCGGATGAAAATTTATTTTATCATGTAAAACAGATACAATACGATGATGACTTTCGTGCTGATTTGGGTTTTATTGGTCGAGTTGGGTACAGAAAATCCATTGTTGGTGCAGAATATACTTGGCGACCAAGCGCTGCTAGTTGGTGGAATCGTTTTAGCATTTATTCGGATTGGGATATTACCCACGACAACCAAGGCAATTTAGTCGAAAGAGAATTGGAAGGCAGTATAAATCTCAATGCCAGCAAACAATCCTTTATTGGCATCAGTGGTTTTACTCGCATTAATTTGTGGCACAATATTATGTATGATGAAACGCGTCTTGGATTAGATGCAAGTTTTCAACCGTTTTCAACCCTTCGTATGGGCAGTGGCGTCTCAATTGGTGATCGAATTGATTTTTCTAATGATAGAATTGCCGACCGTTTTGGGGCTTATTTTTTTACTAATTTAAGTTTAGGTCAACATTTTAATATTAACGTGCAACATTCTTTTCAAGATTTTTCCGTACCAGAAGAAAATATTTTTATTACCAATCAAACTGATTTACGCTTATCTTATCAATTCAATATTCGGCAAAGATTGCGGCTTGCCATCATCAATACCACTATTAATCGCAATCCACATTCTTATAACAGCCCTGTAGAAAGCCATAACAGAAGTCTCAGTACGCAGCTTATCTATTCTTACAAAGTTAATCCCAAAACTTTGCTATTTTTAGGTTATTCAGACACAGGACTAGAAACCCAAAGCAGTGATTTAAGCACAACTAATCGAACATTGTTTGCTAAGTTCTCTTATGCTTGGAAAAAATAATTCAGCCAAACTCACGTTTTTACATCGCGTTGCTACATGGAACTCATCAGTTTAACAATTTTCTTTTTGAATTTTGTGTAAGGAGCGCGTGCCAGATGGTTAAAATTTAGCCGTGATTGGTAATAAACAGATTTCAGGTGACTGAACGCTTCAAATCCTTTTGAGCCATGGTAACTGCCCGTACCACTTTCGCCGATACCACCAAAAGGCAGCCCGTCTTGGGCAAATTGCACCAAAGTTTCGTTGATGGCAGCTGAGCCTGATAGTGTTTGTTTGAGAACATGCTTGATGGTTCTGGAGTTGTTGCTAAACAGGTAGAGGGTTAATGGATTGGGTTTTTGCTGAATGTATTGGATGGCATTTTCTATTGAGTCAACGGCAATAATAGGCAAAATGGGTCCAAATATTTCATTTTCCATGACGGTGCTGTTGGTTTTGGGGTTGATAACCAGCAGTGGTGGGAAAATATTGAGTTCTTCATCAAATTTTTTGCCCTGTACCCAAACACATTGTTCATTTTCTTCGCATTTTTGTGCCAGTTGTTGCAAACGCCAGAAGTGTTGGTCATTGATGATTGCGGTGTAGTCGGGGTTGGTTAGAGCGTCTTTGAAGCAACGATTTATTTCCTCTTTGAGGTGTTCAATCAATTGTGCTTGTTTGCTTTTTGGCACCAATAAGTAGTCTGGAGCAATACATGTTTGCCCAGCGTTGTAAAATTTTCCAGCGACGATGCTTTTGGCTGCTTTTTTTAAATGATAACTTTCATCGATGATAACAGGTGATTTGCCGCCGAGTTCTAGTGTCACGGGTGTGAGATGACAGGCAGCGGCTTGCATGATGATTTTTCCGACCGCAGTAGAACCCGTAAATAAAATAT
>CAZQMH010000205.1:0-5134 GCA_964594435.1 uncultured Alcanivoracaceae bacterium | reverse complement strand
TTTGGCATTCGTGTGGTCAAACAAATTTTTGCCGAGAACGATATAACACTCGACCCTAAAGCCATTCGTGACATGTGGGATGAAGCCGAAGCGGCAGAAAGCAACTATGCTCAATATATTTTACGTCGCCCAATTTTAGGCTACTGCTCACAAGATCACAGCGAACAATTTCGATACATCGCCAACCGCAGAGCTCGCCAGCTGGGCATGGAAGAACCTTTCCCAGGTGCCCAATGTTCCCTCACATGGTTAGATGAACAATCAAACCTACGCAAAGAAAAGAACTTCTTTGAAACACGCGTCACCGAATACCAAACAGGTGGTGCCTTGCGTTGGGAATAAGGACCACGCCCCAGTAGATTTTAGGAATTGGGCTATTTCAGCCCATTTTCTTCTGTTTGATTGTCTTTAACAAGCGCACTAAGCGTTTATTTAATGTTTTGTAGTCTTTTTGGTTTTGTCCATAGCGTAACTTCAAATAAAGTTCGGTGAATTGCCCAATAGCCATACGGGCATTTGGGTATTTTAGTGCACTTTGTTCACCCAAAACCTTTATCCCTAGCTGAGAATTATCAGTAAAATCTTTGGCTTGAATAATTTTTAAAAATTTATTATAGACTTTATCATAAGGTCGCAATTTTTTTACAGGACGGGTGAAATAAATAAACAACACAACAAACAAAGTGGTGATGACAGTAATGACCGTCAAAATAATGGCAATCGACTTACCGTTTTGCGAACTAAAGCCAATAATTTTAAACAAAGCTTGCTGCTTCAAAGGGTTATAATCTCTGACCCATTTGTTCCATTTGTGTTTCATGGCATCGTATTTTTCTCCCAGTTTACGCGACCAAGAATAATCAATAATACTGCGTGATTGTTGCGACATCAGCGCTTGAGAACCGTGCTCAACTCGTAACGGTGAAACTGCCGCCGTTGGGTCAACACGTAACCAACCTTTGTTTTTAATCCACACTTCACTCCACGCATGGGCATCGGATTGTTTCACCAACCAATAGTCGTCATTCTGAATACCGCCTTGATAACCTGTTACCACACGAGCAGGAATGCCCAAGGCACGCATCATCACCGTAAATGCCGAGGCATAATGCTCACAAAAACCCTTTTTGGTTCCGAATAAAAATTCATCAACCGTATTGCCACGCAACAAGGGCGGTGCATAGCTGTAGTAAAATTCATCCGCAGAAAACCAATTGAGTGCCTTGGTAATGTATTGCTGTTGGGTTAATGCTTGTTTTTTCCATTGCTGCATCATTTGTATTGTTTTGGGATTAAAACCTGCTGGTAAGTGCAGTAATCTTTGCCTATCAGAAAAATTCAAATTTTCATAAGGATTGTATTTTCTTAGAATTGATGTCAACTTGTAATGCCGTAATTGATTAATCTTTATCAGACTGTGCAACTGCGAATCGCTCAACAAATGGGTACCATTTGGAATATCGTTAATATAATCTAAGGCAAACAGGTACTTTTGCCCAGTTGGTTCCAACTCAACTTCATAGCCCACATAATTGCCGCTTTGTGCGAAGCTTACGGGTCGATAAGAATTTTTAATGTCTTTATTTATATGCCAGGTTTTGCCGTCAAAATCCCACAAAACGGGACCACGCCAATACATGTGCTTGGCGGCAGGTTTTGGGGTAAAGAAAATCACCCGAAAAGCGGTGGAATCGTCACTGAATAGTTGCGAAATTGAGCCAGGAGACATTTCTTCACTCATGCCCGTTTTGCCATTACCAAATAAATCGGGCGAACCCCAAATCGGCGAACCCAAACGTGGGAAAAAGATGAAAAAAAGCACTGCCAAAGGAATACCTGCTGCCAGTAAACTCAAGGTTTGCTTAATTTCCGACCTAACGAAAACCTTTTTATTTTCATCAAATTGTATAACGAACAAACTGTGAGTAATGATAAATACAGAGGCAAACAAATAAACAACCAATAACAAATCCTGCGAATAAAAGAAACGTGTCAGGATAACAAAATAACACAGCATAACTATCATCCACGCATCTCTTTTTTGCCATGTTTCCAATAGCTTTAGAACCGTCATGGTTGCCAACAAGGTCACGCTGATTTCACGATTCAAATTAAAACCTTGAAAAAAAATGATGGTGATAAACAAAACCACCGTAAACAATGCCACTAACAAGCCAGGAATAGGTTTTATTTTATCTAAAGCCACCAACCAGCGAACAGCACAAACTGCAATTAATAAAACAGGAAACCAAAGTGGCAAACGTGGAATATGCGGGATAACCGCAACCAAAACCGAAAGCAGTATCCACAAGGTTTGCTTTTTGCCCAGCAACTTAGCATTTTTAGGCAATTTTAAGCGTAAGCCCATCATTCTACTCCGTGCAGTGCCAAAGCTTTGAGGCATGTTAAATAATGCTTATTGGAATAACCGTAACCTGATTCAAAATGTGGCAATTTCAAACAGTAATCCAATTGCTGCTGTTGTGCCATAACCACCCAAGCACACAGTCGAGACAACTTATGCTCAACACCTGCTAGTGGAATTTTGGCAAAATCCAATAATAATTTTTCGCCTTTTTGTTGTTGAAACTCACGACTAATCAGCTCCCCTGTTTGAGCGGTTCGCTTCCAAGCAATTAATCGCAAAGAATCACCTGCTTGGTAAGGCTTGAGCCCATGAAAATCTTCGCCTTGTGATATTACTGTACTGTTGCCTTGTTCTCCATCATGCAGCGGCAATGGCGGTGGTGAATTTTCTTGGCGAGGGTAAACCAAACATTGAGCATCAAAATTTGTCCAAATCCACGCATAAAACAAACCAAAGGGGAAAGTGGTAAATAACTTAACTTTGCCACAGCGAATCCTGCCACGATTTTGTGGCTTAATTTTGCATAACAGAACGGACTGTTGTTCTGCCATAACGCTGTTGGCACAATAATTATAGTCATCTTTTTGTAAAGCAATGGCAAATTTGGTCTCTTTCGCCGTGACATTGATTTTAAAAACCGCTGTTTCTCCTAAAAATACGGGCTTGGCAGAAACATGGTTGATTTCTAAATTACGCAGATTAAAAAAAACCCGATAAAGGGATACTTGAGCCAATCCAAACAACACAAAGGTCATCATCAAACCCATGTTGTTATTAAAATTAAGGCTGGCAATAAGCATCAACAACGTCACAAATGCAAAAAACAATCCTGGTTTGCTGGGCAAAATAAAAATTCTCCGCCAATTGATACGTAAAGGCAGGGGTTCGCTTTTGCGGTGTAACATTAATGTTGGAAAAAATTTGTTGCCAATTTTTTCTGCAAATGACCGTTTACTGTTAGAATTTTGTGTCATTAAGAATGTTTCTCAATAAATTCTGCACACTTTGGTTGGTAGAGCGGGCACGAATTCTGTGTGAAGTGACCGGTAAAAAAGCCTGTTGCAAGTCATCAGGAATAACAAAATCACGACCCGAAATATACGCCAAAGCTTGAGACATGCGAAAAAGTGCCAAACCCGCACGTGGCGACAAGCCATCGACAAATAAGCTATCACTACGGGTTGCCTTTATTAAGGCTTGTAAATAATCCACTATTTCGTCACTGGCATGAATTTTCTCAACCGTATTTTGCATTTCAGCAAGTTGTTGTTGCGAAATAACGGTTCCCAAAGGCTTTTTAAAGCGAAGACTAAAATCTTCTGTAAATAATTTTCTTTCGGATTTTTCAGCAGGGTAGCCCAGAGAAATACTCACCGCGAACCTATCTAACTGCGAGTCTGGCAAAGGAAAAGTCCCCGCATCATCACTTGGATTTTGTGTGGCAATAACAAAAAAAGGTTGTGGTAAATGCAAAGTGTGCCCATCCACACTGACCTGTCTTTCTGCCATTGCTTCAAGCAAAGCACTCTGGGTTCTTGGTGTGCCACGATTGAGTTCATCAGCCAGCAGTAACTGGGTGAAAATTGGACCTTTAAAAAATTTAAAATCAGCCGTGTTGGGCTGAAAAATTGAAACACCCAAAACATCGCTGGGTAACATGTCACTGGTAAACTGGATGCGGGAAAATTGCAAGCCTAATACTTGTGCCATAGCATTGGCTAAAGTGGTCTTACCAAGCCCGGGCTTGTCTTCAATTAACAAATGACCAGAGGATAAGATGCAAGCAAAAGACAAGGAGATTTGTTGCGGTTTATCAAATAATTTTGTACTGACCTCTGCTATAGCCTGTTGGATTAATTTTTGACTCAAATTATGCCTCTGTCTTTAGAATAGCAGTAAGATTAACACAATATCTGGAGCTTCACAACTGTTGTGAAAAAAAGCAGGCACAAAAAAAGCGACTCAAAAGAGCCGCTTTTTTATTGTACTTAATCTTCTTTAAATCGTTTTATTCAAAACCATTTTTAAAGATAAGGTCAGAGGCACAACCCATGATTTTCACATCATCGATATCCCAACCCACATGAGCGACCGATGAGTCATTAGCTTTTCTAAATCTGAACTGTACCGATTGTCCTGCAAAGGCATCAATATCAACTTTAGAATTTAACCAATCCTGTGGATCACCACACCAAGCATCTAATCCAGCAAGTGGGTTTGAAAAGCCACTATTTATTGGACCATCATAGGGGTCATTTATCATCTTAGATGTATCAATTTGATTCCAAGTTGTTCCACCATCTGTAGACGCTTCGAGTAATCCCCCGTCATAACAGCCTGTAGTTCCTTGATGCTCCATCTCTTGTCTGTTCCAAAACTGCAAGGTTAAAGGACCGAAAGAAGCGGCAGGTACACTGATAACTGGTGAAACAAGCTCAGAATCATTTGCCGCACCAAATTCCATACCATGGAAAGCTTGTGAACCTGAATGTACAGGAGCTGCTGACAATGCCCACGCATCAGTTCCAGTTAAACCGCTATGTGTCCAACCTTGAGCGCCGCTTTCAAAATCATAGTTACTGTAAGTCATTGGCACATTTCCGATGGCACAATCTCCAGGCAAGGCTACAGTGCTAAAAGTACGTGCAGTTGACCATTGACTGGTTTGGTTACAGCCTGATTTACCTTTAACACGCCAGTATAATACTGTCGAAGTTGGCAATCCAGCGGCTGTATAGCTGTTATTAGCAACATTTTCATTTACGA
>CAZQMH010000204.1:0-5135 GCA_964594435.1 uncultured Alcanivoracaceae bacterium | reverse complement strand
TGCCAATCAAGAAGTCAGAAATATTCACTTAGAAAAAGACTACTCCTTTGATATTCAACAAATTACTGGCGGGCAACAAGAAGAAATCACTTTAAGAAAGCAACTCGCAGAAGATATGGCATGGGCTCTCATTCGACAAATTAATGCCACAATAGAAAATTCCGACAGCAAGAAATAACGTGAAAATCTATCCCAACCAACTCGACAACACCCTAAAACAAGGGCTGCAACCCTGCTACCTAATCGTTGGCGATGAACCTTTACAACAACAAGAAGCCATAGATAAAATAAGACAAAAGGCAAAAACCGAAGGCTATACCGAACGAGAAGTGTTGCATGTGGATAAAAAATTCAAATGGGAGATGCTGTTTGCCAGTATGGGCACCATGAGTTTATTTGCCGAAAAAAAAATCATGGAACTCTACCTCCCCACAGGAAAACCAGGCACCGCAGGCTCAAAAGCCATCATCCAATTTGTCGAAAATATACCCTTTGATATCTGCTTTATCATTCGTTGTGACCAATGGACAGCAGCCAATGACAAAACAAAATGGGTAAAAACATTTGAAAAATACGGCTCATTTATGCGAGTTTATATGCCAGCTGGTAACGATTTTTACCAATGGTTAAGAAACCGTTGCCAACTTTTAGGATTGGCAGTACAAAACGATGCTATCACGCTCTTGGCATTACGCTTAGAAGGAAATTTACTGGCAGCCGCCCAAGAACTAGAAAAATTAAAGATGCGATTTGGCACCAATTCCATTTCAGCCAAAGACATAGCAGGGTTAGTAGCTGATAATGCCCGCTTTGATGTTTTTCGTCTAAACGACACCTTACTGGAAAACAACTTATTAAAATCGCTGAAAATTATCCGTGGTTTGCAACAAAACAACACCGCCGTAACCATCATTCATTGGGCACTAGAACGGCAAACCAGAATGCTCTGTTATTTTGCCGAACTCAACGCCAAAGGGCAAAGACCAAGTCTAGCCGATTACCGCAAACATGGCATCTGGCAAAAGCAGCAAAACACCATAAACAGCGTTGTAAATCGCTTAAATATCAACAAATTACATAGATTAGTTAAAGAAATGGCTGAACTAGATAGAATATGCAAAGGTCAAGCTCAAGGAGACCCTTGGCTGGCAATAGAGAAATGGTGTGTAAATTTTTGCCAATAAAATAATAGCAAGGGGATTTAGACCTTAAAGGGATTTTGCTTAAGCCACACGGAAAACTTTTTGCCCTTTAAGCCTCTCGATTTTAATCCTCTCAATGCTTTATTGATTAAACCTCGTTTTATGGCAACATAACTCTGTTTGTCATAAATATTTATTTTACCAATGCTTTCTCCGTGCAGCCCAACATCACCAGTTAAAGCTCCTAAAATATCACCTGCACGAATTTTATGGCGTTTACCCGCTTCTATAACCAAGGTTGCCATGTTTGCTTTAAGGCTAAAATCTGTGGCTCCTGGCAGTTGTTTGGCTGCAATAAAAATACGTTGCGAAGTTTGCATTTTTTTTGCTTTAAAAGCTTGCTTGCCCCAATACAAAGTTGCCGCAATACCTTGTGAACCTGCTCTAGCTGTTCGTCCAATTCTATGGGTATAGATATTCTGCTCAAATGGCAAACCGAAATTAACAACCAACGCTAAATCTTTTATATCCAAACCACGAGCCGCCACATCGGTCGCCACTAAAACGGGCACACTGTGGTTAGCAAAAGCAACCAAAACATCATTGCGTTGGTATTGCTCCAAATCACCATGCAATGCCGAAGCTTCGATATTGGTAGCATTAAGAAAGCGAGCAAGTTCTTTCACTTCGAGCTTAGTATTGGCAAAAATGATACCGTTTCTAGGCTTAAATTTAGCCAGTATTTTTATTAAGTCATGCAACTTTTGAGACTCAGAACAGTTAATAAAATATTCTTCAACCTTATTTGCCACATCGGTATCAGTGGTTTTTATACTTTGTGCATTATTTTGCAGACTATGGCTTAATTTAACGATTTCATCGGTATAGGTTGCAGAAAATAATAAAGTTTGCCGTTGTTTTGGAGCAAAGGCAATAACTTTCTGTATTTCATCAACAAAGCCCATATCCAGCATCCTATCCGCCTCATCCAGCACCAAGCACTGCAAACCCTCAAGTTGCAAATAGCCTTTTTCCAGCAATTTCAACAAGCGACCAGGCGTGCCAACAACAATATGGGCAGGATGGGATAATGACTTAATTTGACCAGCGATAGACTCGCCACCACAAAGACTTAATATTTTAATATTTTGAGTGAAGCGAGCCAATCGACGTAACTCCTTAGTCACTTGATCTGCTAACTCACGAGTTGGGCACAATACCAAAGACTGCACTGCATAAAGTTTGAGGTTGAGCTGATGCATCAAACCTATTCCAAAAGCTGCCGTCTTACCGCTGCCAGTTTTAGCTTGTGCGATAACATCCGCACCCGCTAAAATAGGTGGCAAACTCTGGGCTTGAATTGCCGTCATTTGTGCATATCCAAGTGCGGCAATATTTGCCAGCATGGCTGTGTTTAAAGGCAAAGAAGAAAACGCTGTATTCATGTTTAATAACCAAAATTAAAGTAAAACCCAAAACTTGTGATAGGTTGCAGCAGGGATTCTATAGCAAGTCGGGTTGTTTATCGGTGTTTTAAGAAGAATAGTTGTACTATTTACCAAAAAAATAGTGAAAACCATCACAAATCCACATTTAATGCAATGGCATTTTCTTTTCTCAGCACAGACCCTGTACAATAATGGATTAATTTATTAATTTTACTTTTTAAAAAGTGTCATATAAAAAATAAATGCTATCATTAACAATTTACAGACTCAAAAAATTATTTAAAAGTGTTGTATCTTTTTTCACAATTTAAACTCGATACCGATGCGGTAGAATTGTCGCATAAAGGGCAACTCATCCCATTGACAAAACAAAATTTTGAGTTACTCGCCTTTTTTTTGGAAAATCCAAACCACGTCTATAGCAAGGATGAAATCATCAACACTTTATGGAAAGGCAGCATCGTCAATGAAAATACAGTCGATAAAAGCATTTCTAAACTACGCAAAATCCTCAAAACTTACCAAAAAGAAGAATTCATAAAAACAATTTATGGTAAAGGATTTAAGTTTTTTTATGAGGTCAAAAAACAAGAGCCAAAAAAGGAAGTCACGGCAGAAATTAACAAAAGTAACCAAACACAACAAGCACACAGTTCCGCATCTTCCCGCTTCAATAAAATTATTATTGTCTTAGCTATTGTGCTCATTTTTGCAATAATTGGAGTTGCTAATCAAAAAAAGAAACCAGAAGAAGCCATAAAAGAACATCCTTTTGTGCTGATTTTACCCCATGACACTACCATAAACGGCACTCAAAAGGACGATTGGCTCAACCTTTCATCAGATACATTGCTCCAACAAGTCTTTAATTTCACCAACTTAGCCAACTTAAAAAACTATCAGGATAAGCCAAAATTCCTTGGAAAAGAAGAATACCTCAGCAATCAATGGCAAATAACACCACAATTGAAAGTCGTATCCACCAATATTGCCAAAAAGAATAAACTCTTTGAAATAGAGATCAGCATAACCGATAGACTTAAAAACATACAAAGTCAAAAATTTAGGGATAAAAACCTGTCCCAAGCATTAGTAAAAGCAAGTGACTGGCTGACAAAATCCTTAGCCATTAATCCAAAAAAGACGGATATCAGCAGCTTATTACCTAAGGATTCTTACATCCTTGAGTTATACATGCATGGTTTAGCCAGTTTATCCAAAAATAAATTTTCCCAAGCCGAACATTTTTTCCAACTCTGCCTAAACGAACAAGATGACTTTGTGCTGGCACGATTGCAATTGGCAAAAATCAAACATATTCAAGGCGAACCTGCCACCGCATTAGCTATATTAGAAACTTTAGAAAAACAAAAAATAAACCCACAAATTGATATTTCAATACAAAATATCAAAGCAACCATAATTGATCAAAAAGGTAACTACCAACAAGCAGAAGAAATATTTTTAAAAGTATTACAGAAATACCAAGACGTAAAATATCCGCAGTTGGATGATATTAAATACAACTTGGTGTTTACTTACACCCGACAAACTAAATTTGAAAAAGCCTTAAAACTGCTTAATCAAATGGAAAGTTCTATCAAAGAAACACAAAAACCAGAATTGCTTGCCGATATATTGCAAAAAAAAGCCAGTATTTTACAAAAAATTGGCGAAACAGCCTTAGCAGAATCACAAGCCATAAAGTCCTTAAATGTATTTGTAAAGCTCAAAGATTTAATTGGCGAAGCAAAAATACATACCACCATTGCTCGGATAAAAAACCACCAAGCTAAATTTGACGAGTCGTTATTGCATTTAAATAAATCTTTAGCAATCTGTGAAAGCTTAGATTACAAACTAGGTATTGGTGCGACACTGAATGAAATAATTTATGTTTTGATGACACAAGGGAAATTTGATAAAGCACTGCAGTTAAATGCAAAAATGGAGAGCATAGCAACCCAAATCGACTATCAGGCGATGATATTTACAGCGAAACAATTCTGGTTTGACATCAACCGCAGTAAAAGAGACTATAAAAAAGCACAAATCTATTTGCATGATTACACAAAGCTGGCACAAGAAAGTGGTGACGAATCAGCTTTACTAAAAAGTAAATTATTTGCCATTGATTTAAAGCTAGATTTAGCCAATGATGAAAACATCATGCCGCTTATTGAGGAAATACAACACTACATTAACAAGTCCGGTGAAAAAAGACTGCAACCACGTTTGGATACTAAAAAGGCTCGATACTACCTGCTCAAAAACGATACAAAACAAGCACTCATCACATTGCGTTCTGCAAAAAAACTGGCAAAAGAGACAGAAGATGGAGAAATCTTAACCGACATCAATAATTTATTAGCCGAAATTTACCTAAAAAACAAACAATACGACAAAGCCAGCCACGTATTAAACGAATCACAAGAAAACCAGCCACTGCCCTACCCTTATCTTCTGCTAAAATCCAAGCTCACCCTTACCCAGGGCAACAAAACACAAGCCTTACAACTCGCAAACGAATGCAAATTAAAATCCT
>CAZQMH010000203.1:0-5174 GCA_964594435.1 uncultured Alcanivoracaceae bacterium | reverse complement strand
ACCACGCCGATAGATTATTAAAAGAAATGAAGGTAAAACAATGAAAAAATTATTGCTACTGCTCTTGTTATCAACCATAACGCAAGCACAAGACTGGCAAGAGGAACTTGCAAACTGGAAACAACAACGATTGGCAAGCTTGACTCGTGAACACGGTTGGCTGACCTTAATTGGTATGGAGTGGTTACATGCTGGCGATAATAGCATCGGTTCGGCACAGGATAACAGCATTGTTCTGCCACATGGAGCCGAACACATGGGCGTTTTTCATGTGCAAAACAACCGCATTGAATTTACCCCAATAAAAGGCATTGACCTCAAGGCAAATGATGAAATAATAAGCCAAACAATTCCTGTTTTGATGGATACCAGCGGTAAACCAACGGTTTTTCGGATTGATACCTTTCAGTTTTATGTTATCGAACGTGGCAAGCCTGCTTTGCGGATAAAAGACTCACAAGCCAAAACGCGGACAGAATTTAAAGGGCTAAGTTATTTTCCAGCCAATGAAGATTTTCGTTTCAAAGCTAAGTTTATTGCTTATAAACCAGCTAAAGATGTGGAAATTATCAATGTTTTAGGTATTTTAAATAAAGACAAAGCCCCTGGTGCTGTTCAATTTGAAAAAGACGGAAAAACTTACCAATTGGATGTTTTAGACGCGGGTGACAGTTACGAAATTATTTTTGCCGATCGAACAAGCGGTCGCACAACCTATGGACCCGGACGTTTCGTTTATGTCAAAAAACAAGACCAAGACAATAGCCTTATTATCGACTTCAACAAGGCTTACAATCCGCCCTGTGCATTTACTGATTATTCAACCTGTCCATTGCCGCCAGCGCAAAATCGTTTACCCATTTTTATTGAAGCGGGTGAAAAAAAGTACCATCATTAAAAGCTAAATAATGACTTTTTGTCTATTTACTTCGTGAGATGCACTGTTAAAATTAAAAATACAAAAAACAAAGAGAAGTAAATTGGCTATAAAAATTGTAATATTTTTCTTAAAAGCATACAATAATCCGCTGATTTTGGGTTTGATAACCTGATGCACGTATTAATATCAATTGTAGAGAGAAATAATTATGAATTTAGAGCTTATTCCTATAGTTCTTGGGGTTGGAGGGTTGATTATTGCAGTATTAATATTTTTAATGCTGTCAAAAATGCCTGCAGGAAGTGGTAAGGTTAAAGAAATTGCCGATGATATTCACAATGGAGCCATGGTGTTTATGAAACGTGAGTACACCATTCTTATTGGGTTTGTGGTGGCATTGTTTGTTGCATTGTATGCCGGTTTTCAAGAGTGGCAAACGCCATTTGCATTCTTGCTCGGTGCGGTATGTTCTGGTATTGCGGGTTATTTTGGTATGTTTTCAGCAACCAAAGCCAATGTGCGAACCACAGTAGCAGCTAATGAAAAAGGAGCTGCAGCGGCATTGTCGGTTGCCTTTTATGGTGGTTCTATTATGGGTTTAACTGTTGCAGCCATGGGATTGGTTGGTTTAGGTTCTCTTTATTATATGTTTGGCAATGATGCACAGCATGTTCATGCCATTCATGGTTTTGGTATGGGAGCTTCTACGGTGGCTTTGTTTTCACGTGTTGGTGGTGGTATTTTTACAAAATCAGCGGATGTTGGTGCGGATTTGGTCGGTAAAATTGAGGCGGGTATTCCTGAGGATGACCCACGCAACCCTGGTGTGATTGCCGATAATGTCGGTGATAATGTCGGTGATGTGGCTGGCATGGGTTCGGATATTTTTGAATCTTATTGTGGTGCGATGATTGCTTGTATTGCGATTGCCTCAACCATGAGTGCGGCAACCATAGCCATCATGGGTGGGACACAATCGCATCTCATGTTTTTGCCTTTGGGCTTGGCTTCTGCTGGATTGATTTGTTCCATTCTTGGTATACTTATTGTTAAGATGGCTTCTAACAAGCCTGCCGATGTGGCATTGCGGATGGGAACAATTGGTGCGGCAATTTTATTTATTTTGGCGGCTTATGTGGTTATTACTAAACTTGGCATTTCTACGGCTGTTTGGTGGAGTGTGGTTGCTGGTGCTGTTGGCGGTATTATTATTGGTCTTGTAACCGAGTATTACACAGGCGGAAAACCCGTGAGAACTTTGGCAAAAAGTGGTGAAACGGGCCCGGCAACGGTCATGATTTCAGGACTTGCTATTGGTATGGAGTCCGTTGTTGTGCCAGTTGTGACTTTGGCAAGTATTATTTTAATCACCTCAATACTATTACCTGAGGGTGCTGGTATTTATGGTGTGGGCATTGCCGCAGTTGGCATGTTGGCGACAGTTGGTATAACCATGGCAATTGATGCTTATGGCCCAGTTGCTGATAATGCTGGTGGTATTGCTGAAATGGCAGGTTTAGGCGAAAAAACTCGTGAAATTACCGATGGTTTAGATGAAGTCGGTAACACCACAGCAGCGATTGGTAAAGGGTTTGCTATTGGTGCCGCAGGTTTGGCAGCTTTGGCTATTATTGCTGCCTTTAATGAAACAATAGCAGCAGTTGTACCTAATTTTACCCTAGATATTGGTAACCCAAAAGTTCTAATGGGAATGTTCTTGGGTGGTATTTTTCCCTTTTTGGTCTCAGCTATTACCATGCGTGCGGTAGGTGATGCGGCTTTTGATTTAATCAAAGAAATTCGTCGTCAGTTTAAAGAAATACCTGGACTTATGGAAGGTACAGCCAAGCCAGACAGTAATAAATGCGTGGATATTGCCACAACGGCGGCACTCAAACGCATGATAACACCAGGTTTATTGGCGGTTATTTCTCCTGTGGTGGTCGGTTTTGTCTTAGGAGCGGCGGCATTGGGTGGAATGCTCGGTGGTGCTTTAATATCCTGTGTGTTGATGGCATTAATGATGGCAAATGCAGGTGGTGCTTGGGATAATGCCAAAAAATATGTTGAAAAAGGCAATTTTGGCGGTAAAGGTACCGATACTCATGCCGCTGTTGTTGTCGGTGATACGGTTGGTGACCCATTTAAAGATACCTCAGGTCCTGCCATGAATATCTTGATTAATGTGATGGCAATTGTTTCATTGGTTATTGCTCCTTTGTTGGCTCAGCATCCTTATGGCTTGTTTGGTTAATTTGGGTAAGCCTTTGCTTAGAAAGCCTGATACAAGTTATCAGGCTTTTTTTTGGTAAAAGTTTATTGCATAATCAAATATCACTACCAAATAAAGTGAACGCTGTCACAAAAAACACAATTAGCCATTATTTTTGTGCTTTTTGTATTGTTTTATTGGTAAAGTGCCATGTGTGAATTCATATTGAGTTCAGATTATTTAATAATAGAAAAAAATATTTTGAAATGTTATAGTAAGGGTTAATTAAGAAAATTTTTTGGGGAAGTTGATGAAAAGATTACTAAAAATACATTGGATTACGTTGTTTGTTTTGTTATGTGTGTTAAATACTGCCTATGCACAGTTGTCATTTTCTGGAGGGAATACTACGGTTAATGTTGAAAAAGAGTCCAATATGGATAAATCTTTTGTGATACCTTATGAGCTATTCAATAATGACCTAAGTGTTGATGTTGAATATTCTTCTTTTACAATGACCGTTGCTTATAATTCTAATGATTTTAGTTACGATAGTACTGGAACAAACTTACCAACGCCTTGGTCGTGTTCTGACAGTCAAAACGATGGAAACTTAAGCTGTACTTATGTTTCTACTTGTACCTCTGCGTGTCCTAGCATTATTCATCAAGATTCCTTGGTTTTCAACATTGGCTTTAAAGTAAAAACAAATGCCAGTTTGGGAATATTAAATCATGATTTTGTTACTTCAGCTCTTGATCTCAATAGTTTTATTCCTCTAGCTTCAATTACTAAAAATGTTAATGTTTCAGCAGAATCCCAAGTTCAGGTGAGCTTAAATAAAAGCATTACCGCAGGGGTGAGCAATGGCTATGCCCAAAATGGTGCCACTGTGACCTATAAAGTTCTGTTTGATAACACTACCTCTGGAACCAATGCAAAAAATGTTATTATTACCGATACGTTGCCAAATGCGGTTACTTTCCAAAGTGTTACAGCTTTAGGCAACTTTATGTCGAGTTCTGGCGGCAATGGTTGTCAATACGATACTTCAAGTAAGAAAATAACCTGTACAACACCCAATGAAATACCACAAACAACAGCCGAGGATGGCTTTACAGTCAACGTTATGGTCAATGGTAATAATGGTGATACTGTTACTAATACAGCTGAGGTGACATTAAATAATGGACCCACTACTCAAAGTAATGCAGTTTTTAACATTGGTACCAACCCAACAACGGTTGATTTAACACTCAATAAAACCCTACTTGGCTCGGCAACTACACCAGCACAATTTAATGTAAACGAGGCTTTTGAGTACGAATTGATTTTGCATAATAACGGTGCAGATGATGCTTTAGCGGGTTATGTTGAAGTGGTTGATTTATTACCTGAAAATATCAGTTTTCAACAATCAGATTTACCTTTGCTCAATTGGAATTGCACGGTAACACCGACAGGTACGCCTGCACGAGATCAATTGAAATGTACAAATACCGCGGATATTCCAGGCAATGGTGGCGTGTTAAAACTCAACTTTCATGCCAGTAGTGCGATTGTGGGTTCTTATGTCAATCAAGCAGATGTTAGTCTAACCAATTTAGCTAGCAGTAATAATGTTACCGAATCAAATACGCAAAACAATGATGATACGGTACAAGTGATTATAGCTGCCGCGTCTTTGAATTTTAATGTTGATGCTATAGTTGCAGGTAATGCTGGTGATGAGTTTGATATAAAAGTTGCCATTCAAAATACAGGTGCTACGCCGTTAATTGGCGTTGTGTTTGAAAACACCCTGCCTGCTGGATTTTCGTATGTGGCACAGGGTACTGATGCAATTTGTACCGCAAACAATTTGTTAATGAGTTGTGTTTTAGCCAGTGATGTGGCAATGAATGAAACAAGAATAACCACCATTCGTGCCAAATCCGATGCCGCTATTGATACCAATGTCAGCTACTCCAATCTAACCAAAATAATCAGTGCGGATAATTTCAATGCCAATAATGTTGCTCAAGTGAATCGCAATATAACTTTTACCAATGGTACCAGCCCAACAACGGTTGATTTAACACT
>CAZQMH010000202.1:0-5186 GCA_964594435.1 uncultured Alcanivoracaceae bacterium | reverse complement strand
CATTCGCTATATCGAACACATCTTAAACGTTTCAATACCAGAAAAAACAGCTTAATTATGTTTTTTTGCGATTCGCTTGTTTTTAAAAAACGATTGTAATAATTGAGCACAAGGTGCTTGTAAAATTCCGCCTTCAAAATTGATGCGGTGATTATGGTAAGGTTTAGAAAAACAGGTGTCAACTGTTTGTGCCATGCCAGTTTTAGTGTCATATGCACCAAAATAAATGCTGCCAATTCGAGCATGAATCATGGCTCCTACACACATCATACAGGGTTCTAGCGTAACGTATAATTGTGTGTCTAGCAAGCGGTAATTTTGCATGCTGATACCTGCGTTTTGCAGGGCTTGGATTTCTGCGTGGGCTGTTGGGTTGTTTTTGCCAATAACTTGGTTGTAGCCTGTGCCTATGATTTTGTTGTCTTTTATAACAATGGCGCCAACCGGCACTTCATCTTCATCTTGTGCTTTAAGGGCTTGGCTTATGGCGTATTGCATCCAATAATCTGGGCTGTATTTTTTAACTGGCATTTCTTCTGCGATAATTGAGAACAGCCAACACAAGGTAAAAAAGTGGAAACAGTAATAAAAATACCACGCTTAAGGCTATGAGTTGATTTTGACTTAAGAATAACTGAGTGTTTTCATTGCGGTGTAGAGCAATGTTGATGCGGTCATCATGGTAAAACAACCAGTCAATGATACGCAGGATAAAATTTTTGTTGGCAGCAACATTCAGATAGTGGTTGCTGATAAAATCAACATCTCCAGTAATAAAAAGCCGTGCATGAGGGAGTTGTTTAGCCACGGCGATAGTTTTACCAAGCTCGGTGCTGAGGATGGTGTTTGCGTCGGCGGTTATTATTTCTTTACTTTGGGCGAATAAAACGGGCTGGTTGAAGTTTTCGGTAATTTTACTGTGACCAAAATTATTTAATGCTGCCACAAATTTATCCCCGACCAGTGGTACTTTAGCCGCTAGCATGGTATTTGTTACCAGTTCCAAATGTTGTTGTTGTGGCGAATCAATATCCGCTAACCACCACAGACTGATGCCTTTGTCTATTTGGTTTTGTAACCATGCAACAATTTTGCCATCCAGTGTCTTAGTTGGAGCAGGTAATACCAGCACTTTTACATTCTCAGGCAACTCCAGTAATGGCGATAAGTTCAATCGAGCAATATGCACGCCAGATTTTTTTAGATAGATTAATAAATCGGACAAGCCGCTTGGGGAATTGTCCTCAATCGTTCGCATTCCATAGCCTTGAGCAAAAACCAGCCACTTATCATCTTTTCGTTGCAGCTGCAAAATGGCATTTATAAGGGCTGTTTCAGATAGTTCTGTTATGCTTACATGCTTAAGTGCGTTGTTTTGAAAACTGGCAATTATTTCTCCTTGCATGGTTATGCCGTATTGTTTTATGAGATTTGGCTGTGTGCTGGGGTCGATGAAGGTCACGTTAATAGCCTTGTTTACATGTTTATAGGGCTTAAAAAAAGCAGCTATTTTTTTGGCAACCATACTCTTTGGGCTGGTAAATACTTCAAATTTAATAGCTTTATCAGCACCAAGGCTTTTTAGTATGCTTATCGATTGGGGATTGAGTTGTTTTTTGTTATGAAGTTGCCACGTGAGTGTTTTATTGTTTTTTTCTAAAAAAATAAAAATCTCAAACAAAACAACGGCGATGACAAATAGCAAAGCATAGGCACGGAAAAATCTCATCATGACAAAATCATCCTTCTATGAGCCAGTCGTTGGGTACAGGCATACAAAAATATCATTTGACCACATAGAAAATAAAAGACCGAAGCATAAGTTATCGAAGAACTCAAAAAAGATAAGAAATGGTAATGCGGTGATAAAACTTGTAACCAATTCTTACCCCAAGACGCATCCAAAGAGCTTGTCGATAGACTCCACAAAAAAATCAAAACGACCAAGCTTAATAAAATGGCAAAGCCTGCATTATTGCTTAAACTGGATAAAAACAAAACCCCAGCAAGCATCCACATTATTAATAAAAGCAAGCCGAAAAGGGCGATGAAAACAGCAATGATAGGAATATGAGCCATAAGTGCTAGCACCAAAACAGCAGAAATTGCAGGCAATAGAAAAATAGAGCAAACCAATAAACAGGCACTGAACTTTTTCCATACAAAAATAAAATCCGTACCACAATGTGCGTTAATCATGCTCCAACCATTGTTGTGGCTGTAACGTGAAAAGCCCAAACCGCCGACAATAGCGACCACCAATAATGATAATTTTGCCAGAGTGGCAATAACGGGAAAAATAATGCCTACAGTGATGGTTGGTGCATCGCTCATGCCAGCAAATTTGATTTGCAGAGCAGTAAATAATTCAATTGCCATTAGAAAAGACCATGCACTAACAAAGGCAAAAAGTGCAGCAACCAACCAAATAAGAGGGGAACGCAAGAAATATTTCAGTTCTGCGGTAAAAATCGTCATCCATCCACCTCTTTTTTGGTAAGTTGCAGGTAATAGTGTTCTAAATCGTCAATTTCTGCTAAATATTCGTTGGCGAGAATTTTTCCTTTTTGCATAAAGAGGACACGGTCACTAATGTGTTGAGCCTCGGCTAAAAAGTGGGTGGAAATAATCAGTAAGCTTTTATTTTTTAATTGTTTTATAATATGTCTGAACTCGATAATAAGATGAGGGTCTAGACCATTGAGCGGTTCATCCATAAGAATAAGTTGCGGCTTGTTTAATAAAGCTTGAGCCAAGTTGAGACGTTGCTTGTAGCCTAAGGATAAATGTTTGCTGCGTTTGTTGATGACTCTTTGCAATTGGCATAATTCTATGACTTCATCAATGTTTTGCTTGGCAACGGATTTGAGTTGTGCCAACAGTTGCAGTTGTTCGTAGACTTTTAGTTCGGCAAGAACCACAGCAATTTCTGGCATATAGCCTATTTGTTTGAGGAAAGCTGTTCGGTTTTTTAATGCCTGCAAGCCATTAAATTCAACCGTGCCACTATCAGGGTAAAACTGAGCCGCTATTGATTTTAATAATGTCGATTTCCCGGCACCATTTGGACCCAATAAGGTGACGACTTGCCGACCACTTAATGTCAGTGAAATGTTGTCTAAAAGTCGAACCTTTGCCAGGCGATGACTGATGCTTTGAAGCGTTAAATTGCAATTCTCCATACGCTCTAGTATGCGAATAATCCTCGACTATGTTTTAAAAAAGCATTATAGTACGTTTTTTAACAGAATAAATCATTAATCTATGCAAATTTTAGAATTTTTACAACACGGATTGTTGCACTTTAGCCTGCTTCAACTTTTTTTCACCTTATTTATTGCAACCCAAATCACTATTTTGGCAGTAACATTGTATTTGCACCGTGACCAAACCCATAAAGGTTTGCGATTACATGGTGTGGTTCGTCACTTTTTTCGCCTGCATTTGTGGTTGACAACTGGTATGTTGACCAAAGATTGGGTTGCCATTCATCGCAAGCACCATGCCAAATGCGAAACCCCGGATGACCCTCATTCGCCAAAATTTTTTGGTATTAAAACAGTTCTTTTTTCTGGGGTAGAACTCTACACCAAAGAACGCCACAACCAAGAAACCTTAGAAAAATACGGCAAAGGTACACCAAATGATTGGTTGGAGCGAAATATTTACACACGCTTTCATTTTTTAGGTGTTGCCTTAATGTTGCTTATGGATGTCGCTGCTTTTGGAGCAATAGGCATAACTTTTTGGGCGATTCAAATCGTTTGGATACCTTTCTTTGCCGCTGGAGTGATAAATGGTTTGGGTCATTGGTCGGGGTATCGAAATTACTCAACCCAAGATTGTTCCACTAATTTAAGCCGCTTTGGTTTTATCATTGGCGGTGAGGAGTTGCACAATAATCATCATGCCTTTCCGTCATCTTGCAAATTTTCACACGTTAAAGGTGAATACGATTTGGGCTGGTTTGCGATTAAAATACTCCAAACCTTTAAACTCGCCCAAGTGAAGAAAATCGTTCCCCAGTTGCATCAAACGAATAAAACAAACATTGACATGGAAGCGGTCAAAGCGATGTTGACCCACAAAGTGAATTTATTACAAGTCTATGTTAAAGATGTTATCAAGCCTGCAATTGGGCAAGAATACACATTGAGAACAAAGCAGTTTAAACAAACTCGTAAGAAATTCCTTAATTCCATGAGCCTTGATTGGCGGTTTTTAGACGATGAAACCAAATATTTATTCACCCAATACATGCAAACATGCCCAAGTGTTGCAACCATTATAAAATACCGAGATGAATTGAAAGCAATATGGGAATCAAAAGGTCAAAGTACCGAACAGCTCATTGCTGCCATCAAAAACTGGTGCCAAAAAGCCGAAAAGAGTGGTATTGAAGCTTTACAGAATTATGCCAAGCAGTTACAAACGTATCGTTTAAAAACCAGTTGAAAACTACCCAAATCCAAAAAATAAAATCACAAAAAGAGGAAAACCAATGAAAATAAAAACTATCTTAGCGGTGTTTTGTGTCAGTGCATTTACAGTTTATTTTTCTAATCTATCCAATAATCAATCGACACAATTAGTAAAACATAACTCAAGAGCGAAAGTTAAGGAAACCTTGCCATACGATAAACCTGATGAGGCTGTTGCATGGCTGGAGCAGTTTCGGCACAACAAAGATAAAACTGTCTCCAAGGCTCAATTGAACCAAAGGATAGTAAAAGAGACATTGGTCAAAGAGTCGGCTAGAAAAATTGCCCACAAAGGCCAGGCAGATGAGGTGACACCTTTGTTTCGGTTTGAAAATCTTGGACCAAGCAATTTTGGCGGTCGTATCCGAGGCTTTGTAATAAAACCCGATAACGATAATTATTTATTGGCAGGCAGTGTTTCAGGTGGTATTTTTAAATCCACAGATGCGGCAGCTTCTTGGCATCCTGTTACTGATTTTTTGCCATCCATTGCTATAGGTTCAATGATAAGTGACCCGGATAATAGCAACCGAGTTTTTGCGGGAACGGGCGAAGGGTTTTTTAATGCCGATTCGGCACAAGGAGCGGGGATTTTTGTCAGTCAAGATTTTGGCGACACGTGGCAGCAACTCGCCTCAACTGATAATGAAAACTTCTATTTCGTCAATCGGCTGGTCAGAGTGCCCAACAGTGATATTTTAATCG
>CAZQMH010000201.1:0-5191 GCA_964594435.1 uncultured Alcanivoracaceae bacterium | reverse complement strand
TCGCTCCTCCAATTGTCAATCACATACTTCCATCAAAACCATAAACAAGATTAGCGTCACCCGATTTGACAACATTATAAGTCTTGAAGTGGCAGCCAATGGTTTTTTGCATCACATGATACGAAATATAATTGGTACATTATTGCCCATCGGACGTGGTGAAAAACCCGTTGAATGGCTAGCAGAAGTGTTAGCAGGAAAAGATCGAACAAAAGCCGGCATAACAGCACCACCCAATGGTCTGTCCTTTAATACGGTCAAGTACCCAAAAAAATTCAATTTACCTCAAGGGTCAATTGCTAATCATTTACCCCAGCATCATGAAAAATAAATATTTCACCAAGTTTTGTGGTATTACCCGAATCGAAGATGCAAAAAATGCAGAAATTGCAGGTTGTGATGCCTTAGGATTTGTCTTTGTAAAACAATCAAAAAGATACATAAGTGCCGAAAAATGCCAAGAAATTATCAACTCTCTGGCACCGATGACCTTAACTGTTGCACTATTTGCCAACAATAGTCGCTTGGAAGTTGCTGAAATCTTGAATAAATGTTCACCGCATGTGTTACAATTTCACGGCGATGAAAGTCCACGTTTTTGTCAACAATGGCAACGACCCTATTGGAAAGCCATACCCGCAGCTGATAATACAGAAGCAAAAGCCTATGCTCAAAGATACCCATTCGCCCAAGCTTTCCTTATTGATAACTATGGAAAAAACAAAGCAGGCGGTAGCGGCAAGACTTTTGATTGGAGCAAAATACCACAAGATTGTGATAAAAAGTGGATTTTAGCAGGTGGACTAACGCCAGAAAATATAGCTTTCGCCAAAAACAAAACAAACATGACAAGTTTCGATGTTTCCAGTGGCATTGAACAGCGAGCGGGCATTAAAAGCCTAGAAAAAATGCAATTATTTATAAAAAACTTAAAGCAAAAACATGATTAACTATTACGATTATCCCAACGAAAAAGGACACTTTAATCAATTCGGTGGTATTTTTGCCTCAGAAACCCTGATGCAATGCTTAACCGAATTAAAAAAAGCCTACAAGAAAATGAAATATGATGAAAAGTTTCAAGCCGAATTTCATCATGATTTAGCACATTATGTCGGACGACCATCACCCTTGTATTTTGCAAAAAGATTGACTGAAACGGTTGGAGGGGCTCAAATCTGGCTCAAAAGAGAAGACCTAAATCATACAGGTGCTCATAAAATCAATAATACAGTCGGACAAATACTGCTTGCCAAAGCGATGGGAAAAAAACGCATAATCGCCGAAACAGGAGCAGGGCAACACGGTGTTGCCACGGCTACAGTTGCGGCACGATTAGGGCTAAAATGCGTCGTTTACATGGGCGAAGTAGATATAGCCCGCCAAGCGATTAATGTTTATCGCATGAAGTTGCTTGGAGCAGAAGTCAAAAGTGTCACATCAGGTTCAAAAACCCTCAAAGATGCTCTTAACGAAGCAATGCGAGATTGGGTCGCCAATGTTGATGATACATTTTATATCATCGGCACGGTGGCAGGACCTGCTCCCTATCCTGAAATGGTAAGAGATTTTAATGCCGTTGTTGGTCATGAAGCCAAACAACAATTCGCTGACATGGCAGGAGGATTGCCTGATGCTTTAGTGGCTTGTGTCGGCGGTGGTTCTAATGCTATTGGGCTGTTTCATGCTTTTTTAAACGATGAAAGCGTTGCCATGTATGGTGTCGAAGCCGCAGGATTAGGCATAAAAACAGGTAAACACGCCGCTTCAATCAATGCAGGAATCGTCGGTGTTTTGCATGGTAATAGAACTTACGTGATGAGTGATGAAGATGGACAAATTATTGAAACCCATTCAATTTCAGCGGGTTTGGATTATCCAGGAGTTGGACCAGAACACGCTTTTTTAAATGATAGCAAAAGAGCACAATACGTGATGATAAATGATGAAGAAGCACTCAACGCATTCCACTTACTGACAGAAATTGAAGGCATCTTGCCAGCTTTAGAAAGCTCTCATGCTCTGGCTTATGGTATAAAATTAGCCCAAAAATTTGATAGAGACAAAAATATCATCATAAATCTATCAGGCAGAGGTGATAAAGATGTGCATACCATCGCCGCACTTGAGGGTATCAAGGTATGAAACGATTAAAGAAAACATTTAAAAAATTAAAGCAAAAAAAGCAAACAGCACTTATCCCATTTGTGACAGCAGGTCATCCACATCCTTTGTTGAGTGTAGCAACTTTGCATGCCCTGGTGGCAAATGGTGCACATATTATCGAACTGGGTATGCCTTTTTCCGACCCAATGGCAGATGGTGTTGTTATTCAACGCTCCTCTGAATTGGCTATCAAACAGGGCGTGAACTTGAGTTTGGTATTGGATATTGTCACCGAATTTCGAGAAAATGATAAAAAAACACCTGTTGTGCTGATGGGTTATCTTAACCCAATCGAACGCTTTGGATACCAAGCATTTATTGAACAAGCCGCCAAAGTAGGTGTCGATGGCTTGCTCATTGTTGATGCAACACCAGAAGAATCGGATGAACTGCTGTCATTAATGCAACAAAACAAAATGGCACAAATTTTCCTCATTGCCCCAACAACAAGTAAAAAACGACAAAAATATATTTTATCAAAAAGCTCGGGCTTTGTTTATTGTGTCGCATTAAAAGGCGTAACAGGTGCACAAAATTCAAAATACACAGAATTAAGTGCTAAAATAGCCGAAATAAGAAAGCAAACCGATTTACCTCTGGCGATTGGTTTTGGGGTGAAAGATAAAAAAACGGCTAAAACAGTGGCAAAATACGGTGACGCCATTGTTATTGGCACGGCGTTGGTTGAGAAACTCGGGCATTGCAACAACCAACAAGAGATTGAAACAACCGTAAAAAAATTCATAAAACCAATTGCAAAAGCCATCAAAAACAGTAAAAAGGTGAAAAAATGAGCTGGTTCCAAAAAATTAAACTGTCCCGCATTCGCACCGAAGGCGGCAAGAAAAAAAGTATTCCCGAAGGATTATGGACAAAATGTGAAAAATGCGACGAAACCTTATGGCAGCCCGAGCTTAAAAAAGCGGGCTATGTTTGCCCTAAATGCAGTTTTCATGGTCGATTAACGGGTCGCGAACGACTCAATTATTTTTTAGATGAAGACAGCGGTGAAGAAATAGCAAAAAACCTCGAATCTTTGGACCCTTTGAAATTCAAAGACTCAAAAAAATACAAAGACCGAACCCTGCAAGCTCAGAAGAAAACAGGTGAAAAAGATGCCCTCATTGTTATGAGTGGTACACTCAAGCAACGCCCCATTGTCGCCTCAGCTTTTGATTTTAATTACATGGGTGGTTCTATGGGGTCGGTGGTCGGTGAAAAATTTGTTCGAGCCGCCCATTATGCCTTAAAAAATAGAGTACCTTTTATTAATTTTTCTGCCTCAGGCGGTGCCAGAATGCAGGAATCCTTATTTTCATTGATGCAAATGGCAAAAACCTCTGCTGCCATTAAAAAACTTAATAATGCTGGCATTCCCTATGTTTCTGTTCTTACCAACCCAACAACTGGCGGAGTTTCCGCTTCGCTGGCACTGTTAGGCGACATAAATATTGCTGAACCCGATGCCTTGATTTGTTTTGCCGGTCCTCGTGTGATTGAACAAACGGTGCGGGAAAAATTACCCGAAGGTTTTCAGCGTTCCGAGTTTTTGCAAGAACACGGAGCCATTGATATGATTGTTGACAGAAGAGAAATGCGAGAGACTATCGCCCGCTTGTTGGGTTTGTTAGTACCGTTAAATGACGAAGCTATAGAACCCGATGCTATTTTGAGCAAAGAGCAAGACGTTGAGGAAAATTTAGCACCACAAAAATCAGATGATGAGCAACAAGAAATCACTTGAACATTGGCTCAATTTACTTGAGACGAGGCACAGCAAGAAAATTGATTTGGGTTTAAAGCGAGTTAAACAAGTTTATGACAGGCTTGGCATTGCGAAAATAGCCCCAACAATTATCACCGTAGCTGGCACCAATGGCAAAGGTTCAACGGTTGCCATTTTGTCGGCAATTTGCCAATCTGCTGGTTACAAAGTCGCTGAGTTCACCTCGCCACATTTGCGACATTATAATGAAAGAATAAAAATTAACAGCGAAAATGCGACAGATGCCGCAATCATTTCGGCTTTCACCCAGATTGAAAAAGCTTGTGGTGATGTCTCCTTAAGTTATTTTGAATACGCCACCCTCGCTGCTGCCATTATTTTTAAGAACAATCATGTTGATGTGGCTATTTTGGAAGTTGGTTTAGGTGGTCGGTTGGATTCGGTCAATGTTATCGACCCAGATTGTGCCATTATCACCACCATAGATATTGATCATACTAACTGGCTGGGTGATACCATCGAAGCCATAGCCTATGAAAAAGCTGGTATTATGCGACCCAAAAAACCTGTTATTTATGGCGATAAAAATTGCCCACAATCCATCGTCGATTACGCCAAAAAAATAAATGCCCAACTTGAAATTGCTCGACCATTGAGCCCTAAACAAAGACCACAGCATAATTTATCTGGAGCATACCAATACAAAAACATTGCCAGTTCACTGGCAGCACTGGCAGCACTCAATCATTTGCACATAAGCGAACAAGCCATAACTGATGGATTACAAAATATAAAACTTGCGGGTAGATTACAAACCATAAAACAGCATCCACATGTCATTATAGATGTTTCTCATAACCAACAAGCCGCCAAAGAATTGGCTAAATGGTTACAAAATAATCCGATAAGCGGTACGACTTATGCCGTTTTTGCCGTGCTTGAAGATAAACATGCCAGCAACTGGCTGGCATATTTTGCCGATTGTATTGATGTTTGGTGTCTATCCCAAGTTGACAGCACACGAGCGATGCTAACTGAAGATTTGTTAGCCGCACTGGTCCAAAGTGCGTGGTTAATCTGTTCATTCCAAACGGTTGCATTGGCATATGAAAAAGCCAAGATAATGGCAAATAGTGATGACAGAATTATTGTTTTTGGTTCTTTTTACACCGTTAGCGAAGTATTAGCCTGAACATTTCATGCAAGAATGGAGTTTATGGAAAAAATGGCAAAATAGATTGGATAATATCGCTTCATACCTAGTTATTCTTAGGTTGTAAGCGATTTTATTCAAGATAT
>CAZQMH010000200.1:0-5195 GCA_964594435.1 uncultured Alcanivoracaceae bacterium | reverse complement strand
ATTTTCATCCGCTCCAGACAAACTTTGTATATGGGCAAGTAAATCAGGGGTTGGACCAAAACCCATCTTGGTTAAGACACGATGTATTAATGCAGGCTGTGGGATAGATTTATTGTCTAGCTTGGTCCTACGGGCAGCCGCTAAAGGTTTCAGTGTTGGTATTTTTTTGTGCAATTTTTTTGGTTTAAGCTGGGCATTCATGAGTTCACCTTTATGTATAGCATGTCGCAACATTAATAGCAAAAAGGCATAGTTTTTGTGAACTTCCACACATAATAGTTATTTTTATTGGCTTACACTTCAGTTTTCACATAAACTTAACAAAAATAAGCACCATTAATTTACTGCAAAGATAAGAATATGACACAAATTGCCATCATTATTCGGGGGTTGCTGCTACTAGTATTAAACGGCTATTGTCTGCTATGTGCTGCCAAAAACCACGAAATATTGGTCTCCAGCAATACCTTTAGCCCAAGTTCATTAACCATCGAAGCTGGCGACACTGTGACCTGGAGAAACACCGGTGGTGGGCACAATGTCAAAGCAACGGATGGTAGTTTTCGCTGTGCTCAAGGCTGCGATGCTTTTGGTGGTGATGGAAATCCCTCTTTTAATCTCTGGAGTTTTTCCATAACTTTTAGAACCGTTGGCTCGGTTAACTATTTTTGTGAACCGCATTTAATGTTTGGTATGCAAGGTTCAATAAATGTTATTGCACCACAAAATAGCACCGTTCATGAAGTTCATCTAAGCACCAACAATGATTTTATACCAAGCGACTTAACCATCATGCGAGGGGATGTGGTAAAATTTATTAATGATGGCGGCTCCCACAATATCAATGCCGATGATAATTCTTTGATTTGTGCTGAAAGTTGTGAGGGTGACAATTTAGACAAAACCCGTAACCCAACAGGCTTTCCTTTTGCCACCTATGTGCGATTTATGCAAATACAAGAAATGCCCTACCATTGTGCGAATCATATTCAAACAGGAACAAATGCTATTATTCACATCTTAACGGATACTATTTTTGCCAACTCTTTTGAATAATCTCTGGATTTTGATTTGGGGTTATAACAAAATGTAACTTTATGCAAAACCAATCGTCTTAAATCTTATTTGGTAAACTATTTATGAAAACATTTATCTGGAAGTTGATTAAACGCTCTTTGCTTGTTTTTTTACTAATCGCAACGATTTTTATCGTCAATCTGTTGTGGTTCAAACCCTTTTCCATCAACCATTTTTATACAAAAATATTTGTTGAGTTTGCCATAAAAAGCCCACAAATGGTGGCAGGCATGGGTTATAAATTCTGGCACTACGGTGATTTAGATGACAATTCTCAACAAGCCAGTGATGAACGTCTGCAATTATTAAAAGACGATTATGCCATGTTTAAACGCTACAACCGCAATGATTACACGGGACAGGATTTAATTTCCTATGATGTATTAGATAACTTCCTGCAAGCCCAGCTAGAAGAAATGAAATATGAAAATTACGGTTATTCACAATCGCAAAAAGGCGGAAATTACATGAATATTATCAGTTTTATGACCAATATTCATAAAATTGAAGATGAAAGTGATGCCAAAGATTATATTTCACGCCTTTCACAAGTAGGAAAATCTTTTGAAAATACACTTATTCAAGTAAAAAAAGAGCAAGCCAATGGCGTAATTCCACCTGATTTTTTTATCAAGAAGATGTTGACTAACATGCACAATATCCGTGACCCAAAATTGCAGGACAATGTATTGGTAAAAGATTTCACAAGCAAATTAGACAAACTTGATGACCTCGATGAAAAAAGCAAGACACAATTACAACTCGCCATGAAACAACAAATGCAACAAGTGGTGCAACCTGCCTATGATCGCATGATTAGTTTTTATGAAAATTTACTGACAACAGCTGACTCGAATGCAGGTGTTTGGAAATTTCCACGAGGCGAGGAATATTACCAACACCAAATTAAAGCCACAACCACCACAAACTATACCGCCCAATACTTACATGACCTGGGCTTAAAAGAAGTGGACAGAATCGTTAAACAAATCAAAAACACCTTGCGTGAACAAGGCTATGAGGTGGATTTGAACCCAATTGGCAAAATTCTTAACGATATGAGTAAAGACTCTCGCTTCCTTTATCCTGACAATGAGGAATCAAGGCAGCAAATCATTGACGATTACCAACATATTATTGATGAAATTGATGCCAAAATGCCAGATTATTTTGCCCTACTGCCAGAAGGCAAAGTGGTTGTTAAACCTGTACCAAAATACAAAGAAAAAACTGCCGCCGGCGGTTATTATGAAAGCCCATCATTGGATGGTTCACGTCCAGGTATGTTTTATGCCAATTTATACGATTTATCTGCTACCCCAAAATTTGCCATGCGAACTTTGGCTTATCACGAAGCCATTCCTGGGCATCATTTTCAACTGACCATTCAAAATGAACTAAAAGGGCTGCCCATGTTCAGGAGCTTTATGGGAAGCACCAGTTATACCGAAGGTTGGGCATTGTATGCTGAAAGATTGGCATGGGAAGCAGGATTTGAAAACGACCCATTTGACAATATCGGGCGTTTACAAGCCGAGTTATTACGAGCCGTACGTTTGGTTGTTGACACAGGTATTCACCACAGCAAATGGACACGTGAACAAGCTATAAAATACATGAGCGACACCACTGGCTTTGCTGCCAGCGATGTTGAAAGTGAAATCGAACGCTATATTGTATGGCCAGGACAAGCATTGGCTTATAAAGTTGGTATGCTTAAAATATTAGAACTCAGACAAAAAGCTCAAGAAAAATTAGGCACTAAATTTGACATCAAGCAATTTCACAAAGCCGTTCTAGAAAATGGCTCACTACCATTAACCATGCTTGAACAACAAGTTGATGCTTACATTCTTAAAGCTCTAAATTCTTAAAAACCCTATATCCTGATATGGAAATGCGAATTTTAGTGCAATCAATTGGCTCGAATAGTAAATCAAATTAGCTGTTTTGATTATAATAAACAGCTGCTCCAATAAGCGAGAGTATAAAAACAATAAGTGAGGTGATTTTAATCCATGAATAAGGACGTTCGCCTTTAACTTCTCCAGTTTGACCATTGATGATGAAACGAAAGGTTTTTTTGTTGTACAAAAATGCTGAGACCCATAGCGGCATGAGCATAAGCTTGAATTCGACACGTTCGTAAGTGGTACTAATATTACTAATTCTCTGGTGGTCTCCGCCAATATCGCCTCTCACCAGACCTCGAATAATATTACGCATAATTCCTTTTGCCACATTAAACCCACGTGGCAAACCGACTTGGTACAATTCGGACTTGTAACCACTTAAATATTTTGGACTGTAGGATTGGGATTTGCTTAAATTCCACTTCTTCATGGAGGACGTGAGCTTTTTAGACATGATTTCACTGGCTGGAACCAATACATTATCAAAGTTTTTAGTGACATTGCCACTGACATAACGCCAACGAATTTTCCTCACCGTTCGGGTTTGCATCTTGCCGTTCACCATAGTGGTAACGGTGGTGTAATAATTTGTGCCTCGTTGCCCTGAATAATGCGAGTAAGTATCTGCATCAAATCCCCAGTAGGGAATATAAGTGCCATCAATCGGGTGTTTGACCAGTGCTAGCTTTTTTAAGGCATTGGGTGCGAACCACAAACCCTTAATCCATTTGCGAAATTCTGCATTGGCAACATCTTCTTTTATTTCAAAGGGAATAACAGCATCGGGCACCAATTGTCTTTGTAACTTTACTGGCACAACAATATTGCTACCACAATAAGGACATTCATCAGCATGTAAATTTTCAGGGAAATCAAAACCAGCCCCACAGGTATCGCAGCGTACATGATGATGAATACTTAATGGCTCATCGCGTACCAAGTTGAGTACGGTTGAATCATAGGAGTGCCCTTGAAACACATCAAAATTTGTCGAATCAATTGGTTCAACGGCTCCACAAGATTGGCAAACCAAAGAATGCTTGCCAATCTCATGATCCAGTTCAAATCCACATTCTTTGCAGACAAACTGAAAATGTTCGACCGATTTTTCTTCTGACATTTAGCTCTTTAGCCTTTTGGCAACGGAGGTGGTTCTTTGTTGAGCAAGCCCGCAACGGATTTTACATCACTTGCGGCTTGCCAATCGCTCATACCCGATTTCCATACATAAGTATCGGCTGTTATGTCGCCTTTTTGAATCATGTCGCCAATAGCAGCCAAGTTAAAAGGCCCTGCTTTTTTACCATCTTGCACCACATAAAAATGCTCAACTTCAGGAATTGGCGGCGGTGCTTGTTGGTTTTGAGCCTGTTGATTATTGCCCATATCTTTGCTTAAAGCATTACCAAAGGATTGAGCCATAGCAAATCCCATACCCATGCCAATGCCAGCTCCTGCACCACCACCAGTATTTTGGGCAGCATCACGCATGGATTGTGCAGCTTGGAATTTGGTAAACTTATCAAGGTTGCCAATAGCCCCCATAGATGAACGCTCATCAAGAGCCTTTTCTACCGCTTCTGGCAAGGAAATATTTTCAATAAGCAGCTTTGTGAGTTCTAACCCAAATCCTTCAAAATCAGGATTGATTTGATTGGACAGCAAGTCGCCTAATTTGTCATAATTTCCAGCCAAATCCAGTATTGAAATACCCGAATCTGCCACAATGTGAGCAAAACCAGACACCATTAAATTACGTAATTGGTCTGAAATTTCTTCTACGGTAAAATGTCCGTCGGTTCCAACTATTTCGGTTAATAGTGTTTTCACATCATTAATTTTAAAAGCATAAGTACCAAAGGCACGCAAACGAACCACGCCAAATTCTGAGTCACGTACAATCAAAGGATTACGCAAGCCCCACTTCATGTCGGTAAACTGTGTGGTGTTAAAATAGTAGACTTCGGCTTTAAATGGGCTATTAAAACCATGTTTCCAACCTTGTAAGGTGGATAAAATAGGCATATTGGCTGTTTCTAATTTATACAGCCCTGGCTCATAGACATCAGCGACTTGTCCTTCATTGACCAAAACAGCAATCTGCCCTTCCCTAACGGTCAACATTGCCCCATTTTTTATTTCATTGCCATAACGCGGAAAACGATAGACCAAGGTGTTGTCGGTATCATCTGTCCAATCAATTAT
>CAZQMH010000199.1:0-5202 GCA_964594435.1 uncultured Alcanivoracaceae bacterium | reverse complement strand
TCGGCAATTCTTCGGTCGAGATGGACTTCCATATTGCCTGTACCTTTAAATTCTTCAAAGATAACTTCGTCCATTTTTGAGCCTGTTTCAACTAAGGCGGTGGCAATAATCGTTAAAGAACCACCTTCTTCAATATTTCTGGCAGCTCCAAAAAATCGCTTTGGTCTTTGCAAAGCATTGGCGTCAACACCACCCGTTAACACCTTGCCTGAAGATGGTGCAACGGTGTTATAAGCCCGTGCTAAACGTGTGATAGAATCCAATAAAATAATAACGTCTTGCTTGTGTTCGACCAATCTTTTGGCTCGTTCGATGACCATTTCTGCAACTTGCACATGACGAGAGGCGGGTTCATCAAAAGTTGAGGCTATCACTTCGCCACGCACCATGCGTTGCATTTCGGTTACTTCTTCGGGTCTTTCATCAATTAAAAGCACAAATAATTTGGCTTCGGGATTGTTGATAGCAATATTGGTGGCAATGTTTTGCATCATCAATGTTTTACCTGCTTTTGGAGGCGATACAATTAATCCACGTTGCCCTTTGCCGATGGGTGATATTAAATCAATTATGCGAGCGGTGAGGTCTTCTATTGAGCCATTGCCACGTTCCATTTTCAGTTGGTCTTGGGCAAATAATGGGGTTAAATTTTCAAATAAAATCTTACCGCGGGTATTTTGTGGTGGCTCATAGTTGATGGTTTTGATTTTGAGCATGGCAAAATAACGCTCAGAATCCTTTGGTGGGCGAATTTTTCCTTCAATCGTATCCCCTGTCCTTAATCCAAAACGTCGAATTTGACTCGGTGAAACATATATGTCATCAGGTCCAGCTAAATAACTGGCATCAGGCGAGCGAAGAAAGCCAAAACCATCGGGCAGCACTTCAAGCACACCACCGCCGTAGATGTCTTCGCCTTTTTTTGCGTGTTTTTTTAAGATGTGAAAAATTAAGTCTTGTTTGCGAATTCGGGCGCGTAATTCAAGGCCTGCTTCTACAGCAATTTCGGTTAATTTTGACGTTGTTAGTTGTTTCAGTTCTGATAGATTCATTTGTGTGTTTATTTTAGATAATTATAAGATTTTTTAAGAAATTTTTAAGTCACTTGTTTGAGGTGTTTATACCACACAACAGCAAGTGCATAACATGTTTGGGTTTTAAGTATTGTTTTGTTTTGATAGAACCTGTTGCCGAAAATTAGCGTTTGCAACAGTGCCCTTGTTTGAATGGTGCTAAGGTATCATTTTGTTCAGTCGCTGGCAACTAAAAATGTTTAATCGTATAAAAAAATGATGGAATTGGGGCTTTGCTCTTATCTACTTGTGAAAAAGAGCACCGTTTGATGAGTTCTTATTTGGAAAAAAACCAAACAAGAACTCGTCATTTTTTTGCTTGTTACGCTGTGTGTTTGTTTAACATTTCAACCAGCTGACCTTTGGATAAGGCTCCAACATGTTGATCAACAACTTCGCCACCTTTGAAAACCATTAAGGTTGGAATGCCGCGGATGCCCATTTTTACAGCCGTATTACGGCACGATTCGGTATCGACCTTTACCACTTTAACTTGGTCTTTCATTTCATCGGCGACTTCATCAATGATTGGGGCAATCATGCGGCAAGGTCCACACCATTCTGCCCAATAATCAACCAATACAGGTACTTCTGCATTGATATCATTTTCAAAACTTTCATCGGTTGCGTAAGTTATATTTTCGCTCATAGTAGCGTACTCCTAATGTGTATAAAATTTGGTTTTTTCCAAATCGATATTTTCTATATCGGGGTTTTGGACTTTTTAAAATATGGTGTATTAGACCGTTTTTCAATGATTATTGTTCATTTTTTTTACTTTATTCCAGAGTTTGTCTAAATAATCCAAAGCATAGCTTGTTTCCAAAGGATGTTGCTGACGTGCCAAAACCTCAACTTTTCGAAATCTTCGTTCAAATTTTTTATTGGCAGCACGCATGGCAAGCTGCGGGTCGGTGTTTAAATGTCTGGCTAAATTAGTGCAGACAAATAAGACATCACCTAGCTCATCGCTTATTTCATCTGTGTTTTTTCCTGCTATGGCTTGTTTTAATTCTGCAATTTCTTCATCTAATTTTGCAAAAACAGGTGCAATATCGTGCCAGTCAAAACCGATAATTGCTGCTTTTTTGCAGAGTTTTACCGCTTTTAAGAGTTCTGGCATGGTTGCTGGAATATTATCTAGCACACTTTTTTGCTGGTATTCTTTGAGTTTGCGTTTGTCCCAAAGTGTGCTTATTTCTTCTGCACTGAGGGTATTGTTTGTTTCCTCGAATACATGCGGATGGCGTTGGATAAGTTTTTTATTTAAAGTTTTGACAATATCGGCAAAACTGAAAAGCTGTTTTTCTTCAGCGATTTGGGCGTAAAATACAATTTGGAACAATAAATCACCCAGTTCTTCCTTTAGATTTTTCCAGTCCTTGTTTTCAATCGCATCAAATACTTCATAGGTTTCTTCCAGCGTGTATTGACGTAAGGATTTAAAATCTTGTTCACAATCCCAGCGGCACCCTGTTTGAGGATGCCGAAGTTGTGCCATAGTATCGAGCAGTTGATTGATTTCTTTGTTTATCATGGTGGCAGTGTAATGATGAAATGTGCTCCTTTTAGCACAGGATGGTAGTTAATGTCTATTTTTCCTTGATAGGATTCGACAATATCGCTGACAATGGATAAGCCTATACCGTGACCTTTAACCTTTTCGTCGCCACGCACGCCTCTTTTTAATAACTCTTGTCTTTTTTCTTGGCTGATTCCTGGACCATCATCGGCAACCTCTATTGACAGTCCTGTGCGTTTTTTGTTTTGTAATATCAGGGTTTTTATTGTCACAGATACATTTTGATCACACCATTTGTAGGCGTTTTCTATTAAATTTCCAAGCAACTCCATTAAATCACCGTGTTCGCCAAAAAATTCAGCACCTGGTGCGGTTTGCACGTGGGTTTTGACATGTTTTTGCCGATATACCTTATCTAATGTGCGGATGATTTGTTGCAATTTGTCGATGACTGGAATTCCAACAGTAAAGGTTCTGTGCCCAGCAACTGCGGCTCTTTTGAGTTGGTATTCGACGATTTCATTCATGTTGCGAATTTGCTCTTGGATAAGGTTTTTGTTGAGGTTTTGGGTTTTTTCCAGTTCCGAGTGCATGATGGCGAGTGGTGTTTTTAGGCTATGTGCTAAATCACCCAGGGTTTTGCGTTGGCGATTGAGGTTGCCACGTTCATTTTCGATTAATTGATTCAAATTGGTGGTCAATCCTGCCAATTCAGGTGGATAATCATCGCTTACCCTATCAATTTTGCCTTTTTCTAAATCTGCCAGATTGTCGGTTAAGCGTTTGAGTGGTTGCAAAGACCAGTTCATGATTAAGCCTTGAATGCCGAGTAAAATAATACTGGTAAACAACAACCACATCCACAGATTATTTTCAAATTCATCCAATTCCTTAAAATAGTTTTTGGCGTCTTCACTGATACTCAAGGTAAACAGCACATTACCTTGAGCCGTTTCAAACTCAAAGCCGCCCGTGACACGAAAATAATCTTTCTCTTTATAATGTAGCGGCGTATTGTAGTGTTCTTGACCTCTTGCTATGGTTGTTGGTGACGGCAAAGGAACGTTAAGCATTGATTGGGAATGCCAGTTGAAATTTTGGCTGATAAGCTCGGCATAAAGACCAGATTCTGGCTGAGTTAAGCGAGCAATGGAGAGGTTTTTTTCGACAGTTAGGTTACCATTATCATCCGCATCAATGTCTTGCAGCAAAACTTTTAAATAGCCATCCAAGCGTTCTTTGACCATATCCATGGTTTTTTCCTTAAATGCTCTGTCCATTACTAAGCCAATGAGGCTAAGGGCTATAAACAAAGCGACCGTTGCTGTGGTTAATAAGCGATTGGTTAAGGAAAATTTCCTTAGCTGCATTTAAGCCTCTTGTTTTGGACGCATACGGTAGCCACGCCCTCGCAGGGTTTCGATGACTTTGTTTGGATGATTTTTTGATTGTATTTTTCGTCGTAATCGCCCAACAAATACCTCAATCACATTACTATCGCGGTCGTAATCTTGGTGATAAATGTGTTCCGTCAGGGTGCTTTTTGAAATGACTTCGCCAAGATGCAACATCAAGTATTCCAGCACCTTGTACTCATAGGAGGTTAAATCTACCAATTTGCCATCTGATTTGACTTCCCCAGTTGAAGTATTCAATGAAACATAATCACAAACCAACTCAGGTGTCGAGTGCCCAGCAGAACGCCGCACCAAGGCATTGACCCGTGCCAACAATTCAGGAAAGTGAAAAGGTTTAACTAAATAATCATCCGCTCCAGCATCCAGCCCCATAACTTTATCTTGCCAAGAACCACGAGCCGTCAGCACTAAAATAGGATAGCTGTACTCTTCTTTGCGTAATGTTTGAATAACTTCCATACCAGAAACACGAGGCAAGCCTAAGTCAATAATGGCAATATCAAATTCAAATTCTCGACCAAGATACAAGCCATCCTCTCCATTATCGGCGGTTTCAACCACAAATCCTTCTTCTTTTAAGCGTTTTTCCAATACTTCTCGTAAATTATCATCATCTTCGATTAATAAAATTTTCATTTTTGTTTTTCTCTGTTTCTTGGTGCGGATGTTTGATGAGATGGCCTTTGGTTTATGGTACGGTGTGTGCTATTTGAATTGTGCGAAGGCTTGTTGTCGTGCTGGTTATAATAACTGTTCGAGCGAGGACGCTGGTAATTGTTGTTGTATTTTTTTTCTACTTGCGGTTGATTGTTTGGCACATTGGCAGGAAGTTTGTACACTTTAATACGCCCAGAGGGTAATAAAACCTTAATTCTGTGAGTGTGCTGATGATTATCGTGCAAAGTTTTGGCTGACAATATTTTGCCTTGGGACTGTGTCTGAATTTGTTTAGATGCCTGTTCGAGACTAAGCGAAGAATTTTTTGCAAAACCAAAGCTACCGTAAAGCAAAAATACCGTACAGACTATAACCTTCACCGAGAAGAGGAACTGCAATGAAGGAAAGTTGGATTTAGGGCTATTTTTCGGTTTTTTGAGAAGAATAGCACCGCTATTTGCCGAGAAAAAGCGGGAAATAGCACAAATCCAGCTTTTCTGTAATAGATTATCTATTCTCAGATAAGCTCCTA
>CAZQMH010000198.1:0-5230 GCA_964594435.1 uncultured Alcanivoracaceae bacterium | reverse complement strand
GCTTGCCATTGCAAAGCAATTTCACAGCTTGCGGCTTCGTTGTTAGTCACGTGCGCACTTGTGGCTTGAAAAGTTGGTGGCACATCACATGCCTGTTGGGATATTGTATCAACACAATTACTGTAATCACTTATGCTATCTGCATTAATCGCTCGAATTTTGTAGGCATATTGGTAACCTCCTGTGGTTAAATTATCGGTGAAATTATTGACGGAACTTTGACCGACATAACGCATAGCGGCTAAATCTACCGTCGCACAACTGCCTTGTGAACGGTAAATTTCGTAATAATCATAATCTGCCGAAGCATCAGTCCATGCCAAATCTATACCATTGGCTCCGTTACTGCTGGCTGTCAGTGGATTAGGGCTAACGGGATTGGGATTAACGGCATTGCCTGTGCCTAAATCTGCCGAAACCACCAAGGCGAAACCTTGTTTGTTGGAGTTATAACTGCCATCTCCAGCAATGTTTGTGGCATCAACTTTTAAAGTGTAAGTACCAGCGACAGGTGCACTAAAGCGAACTTGCTCAACGCTATTTATCACATCGGCACTGCCTGTTGTTACGGAATTATTGGCGGAGAAATTGTTGGCTAAATAGGTATTGCCAGCCACTTGCACCGACAAATCAAGATTATTCACCAAGGTAACAGCAGAGCCTGTAGGTCCTGGAACATCATACCAAACCAAGGTTGCACGAAATTCTTGACCCGCCTGAACCTCAACATCGACACTAAATTGCTCGCCTGTTTGCAAGCCGTTTTCATTGCTCAGTTCCCAAAAACGAAACCTGCGATTATCACCAGGGAAATAAAGATTGTTGTCCAACCACACCCTGCCCCAACCGATTTGATTGGTAAAAAAACCACCATCTGTTTTTGTGCCATTTAATAACATGGCTTTCATTAAAGTGCCACTGGGTTTTATGGAATCAGCAACGGTTTTTACACCAGAAGGATAGAAACCATCGGTAAAATACTGACGTAATAATGTTGTGGCTCCTGCGGTTATTGGCGTTGCCATTGATGTGCCACTATTGGCAATAGCTTGGGCATTTTCTACCGAATTGCCATTGTTTGAATCGCCACGAGCGGATTCTATGCCTGTACCTGTTGCTGAAATATCGGGTTTGAGTCGCCCATCATCGGTTGGTCCCTTATTCGAATAACTTGCAACCGACGAACTGTTGCCATGTAACAAGGCTCCAACGGTGGTGACATTTTTAGCATTTCCTGGTGAAGCGATAGAGTTTGTCTGAGCACCGTCATTACCTGCCGCAAATAGAATAATCATATCATCCAATTCTCGCAAGGCGGCATCCGCTTCGGCATCTGAACTGATATATTCCCCAGTTGTGGGTGCTCCATAACTATTGGAATGCACGAATGCACCTGCCGCATAGGCTTGTTGCCACATGGGTATTGAACCCGCACCTGTTAGACCACTGGCACTGCCAATATCATCAAACAGCAATTGGGCATTGGGTGCCATGCCATCATCGTTATCATAACCTACAGAACTTGGACTCGAAACACTGCCTGCAATGCCACCTGAAATTGAGGTTTCTCGGTCGCCAACAATCGAGCCGCTGGTGTGCGTGCCATGATAGGAAAAGCCGTGATCATAAGCTTGGGCTCCTGGCATGGTCCAATAGGCAAATATTTTGTTATTCGGATAAGTGGTGCCAACCGTCGGCGGCGTAACATTTTCGGCATTGGTGATGGCTGTCACTATACCATTGCCTTTATCCAAATGCACAAACCAGTCTTCATTGCGATCCAAACCCGAATCAGCAATACCCACAATTTGACCTGTTCCATAAATTCCATGCGAAAACAAGGGTGTATTAATCGGCACATAAGAATCATTGCTACCACCTGAAGTCATGCCTGATTGCACCGCTGCGGTCGCTTCGGCATTGAAAAATTGCTGAGCATGGTAAGTCCCAACCCATTGGATGGCCTCTAATGAAGACAGTTTATTCAGCACTTTATCTAAATGTGAAAACTTAACTTCGACAACCATTTCTCCATAGCCTTGAAGCATGTTGGTTTTAACAATTTTCACTTTTGGAAAATATTTTTTCAGCAATGCGGGCAATATACCTGCAGGCACATCTTTAAAGCTTTGGATAGATAGTTGGTAATTGGCTTGATTTTTACGGTTTTCTTGCCATAATGCTGGTGAAATTTTAAATCCTGTTTGGTAAGCTCCAAACCATCGGATGTTTGTGTTTTCCTTTAGCTTTTGTTTAGAACTTTTCCCCCAATTCACCACAAAAGCATTGCTTGGTAAACTCTGCACAACCTCAAAGCCGTTATTTTGTAACCACTTATAATCGGCTTGCTTATTGTTAAACTGTACAATACCGTATTTTTTTGACGCTTTATTAAGCAACGATTTACTGGAAAAATCTAATCGCTCAACCAACGGATCAAAAGAGCCCGTTGCCAATATCAGTTTGTTGCCCTTTTGTAGCTCCTGCAAGATGTGGTTTGGCGTTTGTTTAAAAGCTGAAATTGGATTTGAATTGACCCCAGTACAAGCACCTGCTAGCATTGCCAACAATGCTATTTTTGCCCCTTTTTGTTTCATTATTATCACTCTTTATAAAAAATAAGGGCGAGATTGTAGCATTATCTCGGTGAAAAAGTGTGAACCCTATCCCAATCTATCGGCTACTGACTCTTGTAAGCGTTCGCCCCGAATCATTTCACGGTAATCAATGTTTGCATTGGCAAGGGCGGTGAGAATTTTTATTTCTGCAATTTGTTCTTTTTCTTCCGAATTAAAATAGACTACCAGACGATGCTCGCCTTTTTTACCTCGCTTCACATCACTGACCATGGCTAAATCTTTAAAAATATTTTTAATATTATCTGGGGCATCGGCCTCTAGTCTAAAGGTTAAGGCTTTGGTTCGAACCGTTAAGTCGGCAATTTTTTCCAAGGCATTCAATCGCCCTTCTTTTAAAATAATAACTTCTTTGCATAAATCTTCTATTACCTCAAGATTATGTGAAGTGATAATGATGGTTGTTTTTGTACTGAGCTGGCGAATAACGGATTTTATATTATTGGTGGTTGCAGGGTCTAGCCCAGCGGTTGGCTCATCGAGTAAAATCAATTCAGGCGAACCAATAAACGCTTGGGCAATGGCGATACGTTTGAGCATACCATGACTCAGTTGATCCGCTGTTTTATGAGCTGCATCGGATAAATTGACCATCTGCAAAACACGAGATGCCTCTTCTTTAGCCTGCTTTTTAGTAAAACCTTGTAACTCAGCCAACATTGCCAATTGTTTATCGACCCGAATGGTTTTCAAAAAGTGGGCATCTTGCGGTAAAATAGAGATACGCCCACGTAATTGCGAGTCATCAGGATTGTGTCCTAATATTTTTATAGAACCTTTCGTTGGCTTTAAAAAACCACATAAAAGTGAAAACAATGTCGTCTTACCTGCACCATTTGGTCCAACCAAGCCCGTCGTTATATCTTTTTTAACCGAAAGATTAATATCATACAACGCCCATTGCTGACCAAAACTCTTGCCCAATTTGTCTGTTACAATTATATTTTCTGACATCATATATCCCGCTTTTTAAAAATTGTCCAGCCTAAAAAGCCATAAATAGCCACATAAACGGGCACCGAGGCTAATGCCAAAATCAAGGTGCTCCATTTGAGTTGCAGAATTAAAGACTTGGTGCCATTGGGCAAAACATAGGCAATAATATCGGCAACATTAGAGGCCTTCCATGCCAATAAAGCAATAATAATAGACAGAACTAAATAAATACTAATGCCAACCAAAGCCGATAAACCAGCCGAACCAACAATAACCGAACATAAAGACATCAAGGCGACAAATGGAATCGCATAAACAATGATAGAAATTATCACCAATGGTGTATCCCGCAAAATCAATCCAAAACTGTCTTTATCTGCCACCATTGCCACCAACGCCGCAATAACCGTAAGTGCAATATAAGCCAAAGCAACTAACAGTACCGCTCCAAAAAAACGCCCAATAAAGATTTCGATTCGGTTGCATCGTGGGGTTAAGAAACGCAGATACTTACTGCCAATATCATTTGCCGTTTGGTCACTTGCCGCAAAAAGCACAAACATCGGAACGGTGGCGATGGCAATGAGAAAATAAGCTGCCAAGGTTGGAGCTCGGTCAACGGATAAGGATTGGGCAACTTTGGCATCAAACATCCAAGATAACGCCGCACCACCTTCTGGGCTCATCATCATGCGTGCATTGCCACCACTCAGATTGTATAAAATATAAGACCAAATAACACCAAAAAACACCAAAAACAAAACGCCTCTGGTGCTTTTAAAGGAATAATACAAGTCTTGCCAAATCAGCGTTCTAATGACACCCAATCGCAGTGAACTCATGTGCTATTATTCTACTGGCTCTGGTGCTGGACCTACACCCATAGATTTGGCTGAAATAATTGCCAAAATACCCGCAACGATACCCACAATATTGGTGACCCCAAAAGCTGTTATCAGAATGCCGATAATTTCAGCAACAATTGCCATACCCCCAGCTATCATAATAAATTTAGGTTTGGTATTTTTGAATAAGAAAACCGCTCCAGCGATTAAAATCCCCACACTAACCAACAAGAAAACCCCAAACGCCAATAAGCCAATACCAGAGCCTCCAACTTTCTCTTGCATTTCGGTTAAGCTGGCTTTATCTTTGGCTGACATTGGTTTACCCGATTCTTTTTCCGCATAGGCAGCTATATTATCGACATTTGACGCTATTCCGCCACCAACGATATAACCAACTGAACCAATTAAATTAAAAACAGCAACAATAATTAATAAAACACCTGCAGCAGTACGCATAACAACTCTCCTCAAAATTTCATAAAATAAATAATTGATTGCAATGGTAATATAATAAGCTCATGGTGTCAATTAACATTTGTTTACAATTGCCTTCGCAACCAAGAGTGCAAGCAATTTCTTAGGTTTGTGTTTCTCTAGCGGGATTTGGGTATATGGATTTGGGAACTATTCAAAACCGTTGCTAAATATTACATCAGAAGATTTTGAAGCTTGTGCGGTATTGCCATAAACACCGACATTGACTCTGCCCCCATTGGGCGTGGGTTCATTACTGTAATCACTGGTTACCAAACCGTTATCTATGCCTGGACTGTTGAGAGCATCAAATATCCACGCGCCGTTCTCATACCT
>CAZQMH010000197.1:0-5264 GCA_964594435.1 uncultured Alcanivoracaceae bacterium | reverse complement strand
CAAGCCTTGCACAAAATCAATCGTGTTGCTCAAAGTATTCGCCAACAAGGCGAAATGCCACACGTTAAACCAGGTGATAAGTGGGCAGATTTACGCATCAAACAAAAAATTGGACACGGCGGCATTGGTGAGGTCTATCGAGCCTTTGATGCCAACCTCAATTGCGAAGTAGCGGTCAAATTTCTCAATCAAAAAAGCCAATTGTACGTTTCCACCGAACAGTTTTTGCAAGAAGCACGACTGATGGCAAAAGTTCGTCATCCGCATGTGTTAGCCATTCATGGAGCGACGATTGACAAAGATATTGCAGGTTACTGGAGTGATTATCTTGACGGCGATACGCTGGCGAAATGTTTAGAACAGCACCCACTCAACTGGCAACAACAATTAACCATCGCCCAAGAACTCGCTGCCGCAGTTTTGCAAATTCACAAAAACAACATTGTGCATGGCGATATAAAACCACAAAATGTTATGCTCCAAGCCCATCGAGGAGCGATTTTGTTGGATTTCGGCTCCTCAAGAGTGCAACAACTGGATAAAGCAACAGAAAAAATCCAACAAGCCAGCCCGATGGCAATGGCACCCGAACAATTTGCAGGACAAGACGCAACTCCCAGCAGTGATATTTTTTCTCTCGGCTTATTGTTCTGGAATTTAGCCACCGGCAAACACCCGCTAGATGGGCAAACACTGGCAGAAATTCAACAACAAACCCAACAACTGCAACAACAAAAACACCTGCTTGGCGGCAACAAAGGCTTTAAAAAATTAACCTTACAAATGCTTGCAAGCAAGCCCGAAAACCGACCAACTATCCAAACAGTGGTTGCAACCCTGCAACAAATCCAGCAAAAACCAGCCAAACGAGCCAAAACTATCGCCTTTGTCTCATTATTAGCATTAGCCTTTGGCATTGCTGGTATAAGCACCTACAGCAACCACAAAACCAAACAAGCCAACCAAGAAACCAAAGCCATCAACACCGTCTTATTAGATATTTTATTAAAATCATCGCCCTTAGAAAAAGGCAAAGACGTGTTGTTGATTGATGTTTTGGATGATGCAGAACACGCCTTGTTTGCCAATGAGGCAATTTCATCGCAGCAAAAAGTATTTTACTTAACTCAACTGGTCAAAACCTACAGAAGACAAGGCAAAGATAAAAAATCTATCGCATTGGCAAATAAAATTTTGGCATTGCCGAGTTTATCTGAATCCATCAAGTTGGATTTACTCATGCAAAAAAGTGCAGCATTAAACGAAAATAAAAACTACCAACAAGCTGAAGAATTATTGTTGCAAGCGATACAGATACAACCACAAAACAAGCACGATGTTGATGTTTTGGTCTCAGCATTAATCACCCTAATCCATACCTATAACGAAAGTTACCAACTCGAAAAAGTGCCAAGTTTACTTAAACAAGCAAAAAGTATTGTCAAAAATGGCACAGGTAAAAAAGCCTACCAAGCCAATCTCGCCTTAATCGAAGGCAATTATTGGGAAATCATGGATGACATACCCAAAGCTTTTGAATTTTATCAGCAGGCAGTCGCAGGTTTTATCCAACATTATGGCGAAAAAAACCTCGATGTGTTAATTGCCAAAGGAGCCGCTGCTACGGTTTTAACCTACCGTGATGAATCACGAGCCAAAGGCGTGCAAATGTTAGAAAAAGTGGTGGCAGAAATGACAGACTTTTTAGGCAAAGAGCACAGCAGTACTCTTATTGCCCGCCTTAATCTTGCCGATGGTTATGCACAACTCAAGCAACCACAAAAAGCACTTGATACCATCGTTCCATTTATGCCTGATGTTTATACGGCTTATGGCAAAGACGGCGGCATGACTTTGGTCTTTCAAAATATGCTTGCCAGTTTTTACCAACAAGCAGGCAACAACCAAAAGGCCGAACAAATAATGCTCGAAATCATTGCCAAAAACAACAAAAAACACGGGCGAAAGGCAAGCCAAACCTTAGATGCCAAACTCAGTTATGTTTTTTTCTTACAAAACAATAAAGATTGGGCAAAAGCTCAAGTGCTATTAAATGAAATCACCGCAACGGCTCAAACCGAATTAGGACACGAAGCACGTCTCACCCTAGACATCCAAGAAACCTTGCTGTGGAATATGTACCAACAAGGTGATAAAATAAGTATTATCTCCATGCAGGAATTATTGGCTAAAAAAATAAAATTATTTGGCGAACAAGATCCAAGTGTAACCAGCGTACAAAAACACCTGCAACAAATGCAGCAAAGTCCTCAAAAATAGAGCATTCCCCCAAATCGGAGAGTGTAATACCCAAATCCTGATAGAGAAAATCCCAATGAGTATACCCAAAACTATCAAAGCTTAATCGCTAATTGAGACCCTTTAATTTCTGATAGAGTTGGGTAAGTGTAAGTGCCATCAGCTAATTAGTGCCTGTATCTGAGGATTTTTACCATTAATCAAAGAAAATAACCGCTTATACAATAAAAGCCTAAAAGGTAACATTTGTTATTAAAATAGATTCACTATTAAATAAACGAGAATTGTTATGAAAATTTACAAACTGTTAATATTGTTATCAACCCTAGCAACCAGTCAATTGATTGCAAAAAGTTACTCTTTCAAAGTAGAAGTGCATGGAAAAGGCAAGCCTATGTTGTTAATTCCTGGATTAAACAGTGATGGCTCTGTTTGGGATGCTACGGTTGCCAAATACCAAAAGAATTATCAACTGCATGTTGTTACCTTGCCTGGTTTTGCAGGGCTTAAACCGATGAACTTAAGCAAGGGTTTCTTAAAACCATTATGTGCAGAATTATTAACTTATATTGAAGAGAATAAACTAAAAAATCCCATCATCATGGGGCATTCTTTAGGTGGATTTATGTCATTATTGATAGCAATTAAACAACCAAAATTATTCAGTAAAATAATTATTGTGGATTCAGTGCCGTTTTTTGCGGCATTACAAAACCCAGCAGCAACTGAAGAAAATGCCAAAGCTATGGCGGAAATGACCAAAAAACAAATGCAAAGCGGGACAAAAGAGATGCTATCAGCACAATTAGATATGATGATGCCATCAATGACTCTATCAGCGGAACATATTAAATTGTTAAAAAAATGGGGCATGGAAAGTGATGGAGCAACCACAGCACAAGCCATGTATGAGCTAATGACTACAGATTTACGTGAAAAAATCGCCGTAATAAAATCACCAATAATGTTACTTGGTGCATGGATTGCTTATAAAAATTATGGAGCCACACATCAAAGTGTTGAAACAAATTACCGCAGTCAGTATAGTAAGGTCAATGATTTTCAAATTTACTTAACCGATGTTGGCAAACACTTTATTATGTGGGATGACCCAAAATTCTTTTATGCTAAAGTTGATAATTTTTTAAAATAAAAAATATAACATATAAATGATAGAAAACACCAATAACAAACAATTCTGGCTAATCAATACAATTAGCTGGATTGTTTATTTTGTTATTGGTGGTTTGTTTTATTCCTATATTCAAGGTTACATTAGTATAAATAGTGTCTATATCCAGCTTATTGGACTTATCTTGATACTTTTATGCAGTTATTATTTACGGCGTTTAATCCAAGCAAAGCAACTGATTAACCAACCATTTAAACTTAAAACCATAAGTTTATTATTACTAGTCACTTTAATTATTGCCTTAAGTGTTAAATTTATCGTATCATTATTTATGCTTTACTGCATGCACATGATGACATGGGAAACATACTCTGTAAAAATATTAGCAGCCAGTTCACTACAACTTTGGATAGCTTTGATAGGTTGGAGCCTAATCTATTTTATAGTTAAAATTATACAAGGAAACCGCAAAGTTGTGATTGAAAAATTTCAACTACAAGCCGCACTCAAAGAAGCCGAGTTACTGTCATTAAAATCACAACTAAACCCTCATTTTATCTTTAACTGCTTAAATAATATCAGAGCCATCGCGATTGATGATGGTGAAAAAACCCGTAAAATGCTGACTCATTTAGCAGAAATTTTGAAGATAAATTTCAAATTCAACCAACAAGAATTAATTAATCTAGAACAAGAAATCGACTACATACATAATTATCTTTTGTTAGAGTCTATTCAACTTGAACAGCGATTAGTATACTCTATAAACAATGATGCACCATTAGAACACTGGAAAATACCGCCCATGAGTATCCAACTGCTAGTAGAAAATGCCATTAAACACGGAATTATGCTATTAGAAAATGGTGGAACAATAGATATAAAAATCTATCAAAAAAATAATGACCTTATCATTGATATCATTAATGATGGCAAACTCACAAACACAACTCAAACAGGTATTGGCTTAAGTAATTTGCGAAAAAGAATAGAATTACTTCTCAACAAAGGCAGTTGTATCACTTTATCACAAATTGAACCTCATAAAGTGAGAGCACGAATGTTGGTAAAACAGAACGGTGAAAAATGAAAGATAAAATCACAGCGATTATTGTAGATGATTCAAGACTGGCAAGAAAAGAACTCAAACATTTGCTTAAAGCACATAAAAATATTCAAATCATAGCCGAATCAGACAAGCCAAAACAAGCAATAGAGTTAATTGAACAACTGCAACCCGATGTTCTTTTCTTAGATATTCAAATGCCGGTTATGAATGGCTTTGAATTATTGCAACAACTTGATTATATTCCACAAGTTATCTTCGTCACCGCCTTTGATGAATATGCCATCAAAGCATTTGAACATAATGCTTTAGATTACTTGCAAAAGCCCATCGAACCTAATGCATTAACTCGTGCAATGAGTAAACTAGAAACAACTAAAATAGACAGCCCAAACCACCGTAGCCAATTGAAAGATAGAGTGTTTGTAAAAGATGGAGAAAATTACTGGTTTGTCGAGCTTAATAAAATCCGTTATTTTGAAGTAGATGGCAACTATACAACTCTCCATTTTGACAACAATCACCCCATGATTGCAAAAACGCTAAACTACTTAGAGAAGCGTCTGGATACATCGGTGTTTTTTCGAGCCAACCGCAATCAAATAATAAATGTAAATCATATCGATGAAATACAACCGTGGATTCAAGGCGTTAGAGTTAAATTATCAGATGGAAAAGTAATAGAATTATCTCGCCGTCAAACCCAAAAATTTAAAGACCTTATGAGTTTTTAATACAAATCCATATTAAGTTGAGTTTACAGGCCTTGTCTATTTTTCAGAATTTTAAATTATATTGGACAGGCAT
>CAZQMH010000196.1:2017-5328 GCA_964594435.1 uncultured Alcanivoracaceae bacterium | reverse complement strand
TGCTTTTATAACCAAGGCCATTAATGATAAAAAAGTGCGTGAACAAGCCGTTGAAAAACAAAAAGCCGAACTTGAAAGATTTATAACAGAGAAAAAACAATTGGTTGCTCAAGCCGAAGCTCAACGCAAAGCCGCCGAAGAAGAAGCCAAACAAAAAAGAATTCTTGCCGATGCACAAGCCTATGAAATTGAAAAGATTAATACCGCCATTGGCAACAACCCAAATTACATCAAGCTCATGTCACTTGAAGCCTTAAAGTCTATTTCCAAAGATCCCGCATCCAAAATTTATTTTATGGACAGTAATTCCCCCCAACCTTTGCCCTTGATGCACTTGTCAGACAAGAAGTAAGGCTTGAAAAAAGCAAATATATCCTTATAATAGGTTACCTATACATATAATTTTTACGAGGTAAAAAATGTTTAATTTAAAATCAACAAATCCGGCGGCTAAAGCCTTTGAAAAAACCGAGAATTTAAGTCTCGGACCAACAGATGAATTTGTTGTTGGTGCGTCACAACGCATGACCATCAACGGCACCATTAACAAAACAGGTATTTTGGTTGTGCTTGCTATGGTTGCAGGTGCTTGGGGATGGTCAACTGTAACAACATCACCACAATTATTAATGCCATTCTTCTGGACCAGTATTGTTGTTTCAATCGGTTGTTTTATTGCACTATGGAAGCGTCCTGATTGGTCAGCGACAGTTGCCCCAATTTATGCCGTGGTTGAAGGTGTGTTTCTTGGTGCATTATCAGGAATGCTTGATAGAGTCTATCCAGGCATTGCTATCCAAGCCGCATTGGCAACAATGGCAACGGTTGTTGCGATGTTGGTCGCCTATCGCACAGGCATAATTCGTGCCACACCATTGTTTAAAAAGGTCGTCATTACCGCAACCTTAGGCATCATGATTTTTTATGCTATAAGTATCGTTGCTTCATTGTTCGGTGTTCATTTTGGTGTCAATCAATTTGGCAACAGTAGTTTTATCAGTATTGCTGTGAGTTTATTTATCACCGTTATTGCGGCATTAAATTTGATACTTGATTTTGACAATATCGAACGCGGAGCTCACAGTGGAGCACCAAAATACATGGAATGGTATGGAGCTTTCACGTTAATGGTTACCATTGTATGGCTTTATATGGAAATGTTACGTTTGATTTCGAAACTAAGAGATTAAGAGATTTAGAGATTAAGGTTATTTACCCAAAGGGAAGCTTTGTCTTCCCTTTTTTTATGGAAACACCATTCTTCTATGAAATATTCTATTGATTCAGTTAAAATAGGTGAATGGTAGAATTCATTTTAAATAACAAAAAAATAACAACCGATGCAAATCTGGCAATGACCTTGGTAGATTTCATTCGAGAAAACAGAAACTTAAAAGGCACCAAAATTGTCTGTCGTGAAGGTGATTGTGGAGCCTGTAGCGTGCTAGTAGGCGAATTATCAAACGACAAGACAAGCGTAAAATACCACAGTATTACATCTTGTATTTCACCTCTTGCCAACGCCCAAGGCAAACATATTGTTACTATTGAAGGCTTGAATATTGATAATAAACTCAATATCATACAGCAAGAACTTAAAGATAATTATGCTTCGCAATGCGGTTTTTGTACACCAGGTTTTGTGGTGGCAATGGTTAATTATTGTCTCAATGCTCAGGCAGAAAATGACAGGCACATGCTGGATGCCATCAGTGGCAATATCTGTCGCTGTACAGGTTATGTTTCGATAATAACAGCGGCAAAAAAACTGGTAGAAAAATCTCGTGCCAAAGGCAAGAAGTTTACCCTTGAACAATTAGTCAAACATGGTTTTATACCTGAGTATTTTTTATCCATTCATGAAAAATTAGTGAAACTATCGCAAAAATTACCACAAAAGGGACAAAATATCATTGCTGGAGGCACAGATTTATACGTACAACAAGCCGATAAATTGCTCACCACATCCGCATTACGCTTTATCAGCTTAGAACCCAAACAGAAAATTACACTAAAAGATGGCTTTTGCACGATTTCGGCAATGGCAACAGTTACTGATTTATTTGAAAATAAAGAATTACAAAAATATTTCCCTAATTTACAACAAGATTTAAGGTTGTTATCTTCTCAAGTGATTCGTAATATGGCAACCATTGCAGGAAATTTTGTCAATGCTTCACCCATCGGAGACATGAGTATTTTTTTTCTGGCACTTGATACCACACTCAATTTGGTCAATGAAGATGGTTGCCACCAACAAGTAAAGCTAAAAGATTTCTTTTTGGATTATAAGAAAATCGCCCTCAAGCACAAGCAAAGCATCGACTCACTTATTTTTCAGCTGCCCACTAAAAACAGTTATTTTAATTTTGAAAAAGTCTCAAAACGCACGCATTTGGATATTGCCACAGTCAATACCGCCATGCACCTAGTTATTGAGAACAACGACATAATACAATGTGCAATCGCTCTTGGTGGTGTCGCCGCTGTACCGAAATATCTTCGCAAAACCAGTCGTTTTCTTTGCCAAAAAGACCTCAGCCCACAAACCATAAAAGCAGCCATAGCAGTTATGCAAACAGAGATTGCACCCATCAGCGATGTGCGCGGCACAGCCCACTACAAAAGATTACTTGCCAGCAATCTCATTAAAGCACATTTTATAAAATTATTTCCCGAACAGATTAAGTTTGGTGTTTGAATAAATAAATCACAATCATTGAAAAAAACTACAACACATATGGCTCAATATTGTTATAATCTTCAGCCTTTACCAAGTCTACAAAAAAAATTAGGAGAACAATTATGAGTTTTGAATTACCAGCTTTACCCTATGCCCAAGATGCATTGCAACCGCATATCTCAGCAGAAACATTAAGCTACCATCATGGCAAACACCACAATGCCTATGTCACCAATCTTAACAATATGATAAAAGGCACAGAGTTAGAAGGCAAAAGCCTAGAAGAAATCATTCTTGCATCCGATGGTGGTATTTTTAACAATGCCGCCCAAGTATGGAATCACAGTTTTTATTTTAATGGCATGTCACCCAATGGAGGTGGACAACCCAGTGGTCAATTAGCCGAGCTCATCAATGACAAATTTGGCTCTTTTGATGAATTTAAAGCACAGTTTGCCGCCCTTGGTCTTGCAACCTTTGGTTCAGGCTGGGTATGGTTGGTACAAGATAAAGATGGTAAACTTGAATTAACCAACACCTTCAATGCAGGCACACCCATGACCGAAGGCAAACATGCACTCATGACCTGTGATGTATGGGAACACGCTTACTATGTTGACACCAGAAA
>CAZQMH010000196.1:0-1917 GCA_964594435.1 uncultured Alcanivoracaceae bacterium | reverse complement strand
ATGCACTCATGACCTGTGATGTATGGGAACACGCTTACTATGTTGACACCAGAAAGGATCGTGGGGCTTATCTCAATAATTTTTGGAACGTGGTAGATTGGCAAAAAGCCGCCAGTTTTCTAAAACCTTAACAAATAAGCCATTTGATGGTGTAATTCCAGCTTTTCTGTAAAAAAAATTCTATTCTCGGACACGCTTATAATAGCTTATCCGAGAATAGGGTTGCTAAATTTGAGATTTTGGTGGTTCAGTTTTTACGTTCATTTATAAACGTGATTTGACCTTTGGAGAGGTTGGTTGCTTTGCTAATGAGTTCTTGTTTTTTTTCTAACAACAAAAGAATACTAATGTTAGCACCTTGTGTTGTAAAATTTTCTTGAGTAATTTTAGCATTTAAATTTGTCGCTAAGTTATGGATACTTTGGATGTGGTTGAAAGGCACACTCAAACTGACTTCAGTTTTTGCTTGGATTATTTCAAAACTGGCAGCTTGTAAACAACGGCTCACACCACCGCCATAAGCACGCATGAGTCCACCTGTTCCGAGTTTTATACCACCATAATGCCGAATAACCAAGGCAACAGTATTATCAAAACCTTGTCCTTCAATGGCATTATACATGGGTTTTCCTGCTGTTCCCGATGGTTCACCATCATCACTAAAGCGATAAACTTGCCCAACTTTATACGCCCAACAATTATGTGTTGCATTAAAATCAGCATGTTTTTTTAGGAAAGTTTTGGCATCATCAGCGGAGGATATTGGAGCAATAATCGCAATAAAAGTGCTTTTTTTTATGACTTCTTGGCAACTATGCAGGTGTTTGAGTTGTTTCATGCAGTGCAGTTCTTAAATAGAGTATTGTAAACCATAAACAAAAATCCCAAAACAGGAATATGATAGAAAAACAACAATTTCAACAACAATTACTGCAATGGTTTGCCAAACATGGACGAAAAAATTTGCCGTGGCAACGGGCAAATGGCTATTATGTGTGGATTTCTGAAATCATGTTACAGCAAACTCAAGTGCAAAAAGTGAAAACATATTTCACTGCTTTTATTGAAAAATTTCCAACACTAGAAATACTTGCAATGGCAAAACTAGATGAGGTTTTGTCTATGTGGTCGGGTTTGGGTTATTATAACCGTGCCAGAAACATTCATAAAACGGCACTGATTTGTTGCAAAAAACACGACAAGAGTTTGCCTCATTCATTTTCAGATTTACTCGACTTACCAGGAATTGGCAAAACAACCGCTGGAGCAATTATGTCTTTAGCTTATGGACAACCTTACGCTATTCTTGATGGCAATGTCAAACGAGTTATCAGTCGTGTTTTTAGGGTTAAGGCAAAAAAAATAAGCCAATATAACAATAAGTTATGGCATATTGTTGAGAATTTGGTTAGTGAAAAAAATGCAACAGATTATAACCAAGCTTTGATGGATTTGGGTTCATTGGTTTGCCGCCGAAGCAATCCACAATGTGAAAAATGCCCTTTTATGACGACTTGCCAAGCTCGAATGACTGATGAAATAGACCTGTTGCCAATGAAAAAAACTGCCACCAAGCAAATCCCACAAACGTTAGACGTGCTGTTATGCATTAATGATAGACGTATTTTTCTGCAACAAAGACCGAATACTGGCATTTGGGCTGGTTTGTGGTTTTTGCCAGTTTTTTCCTCAATTGATGACCTTTTTGACGCGGTTTCAGGCAAAATCGACAGCACATTTCAGTACTTGCATGTATTAAGTCATCGCAAATTAAGCATTACTGTTTATGTAAGCAAAAAAATTCCAAACGCCGCACAAGGTCAATGGCACTCTTTAAACCAACTGCATAAAATTGCCTACCCTTCTGCTTTGCTAAAAGCTATTTCCCAAATCTCGCTATAGAAATCACAAAGGGTA
>CAZQMH010000195.1:0-5354 GCA_964594435.1 uncultured Alcanivoracaceae bacterium | reverse complement strand
AACGCATTACAGAGGAAAATTCTGATTTGGACAGTACGATAAGCGACGGGCGGATGTCCATTGACTTTAACTCAGATGCAGTTGCCAATGCGGCTGCCTGCCAAGATGGCGTGCAAGGACGAGATGCATCTACAGTAGCCGTTGCTCATTGGAAAATCAATGACCAAGAAGGCAATTGGTGTATTAATCCAATTATTGCTCAAGCCAACAAAGGCTATCCTGATTTTGGTGGAACATGGTATGCTGGTACTGCTGATTCAGGGTGGGGCTTATCGGTCGCACTGGCAAAACAACAATTGATTAGTATTATCTATTACTATGATCAAACGGGTCAGCCACGTTGGGCTATTGGTGATGTTGCAGGTTTCCAAAGCGATAAAGAAATGACGCTGAACATGCAAGAAGCCAGCGGTTTTGGGCGTTTGGATACGCCAATCACGCCAACTTATACCGAAGCAGGAACGTTAAAGCTCAATTTGAGCCATGTGCTTAATAATCTTGAGATTGATGGAAAGACCACCGTAGATATAGAATACCAAGGCACACAAGCTGGGCAATGGAGTCGAACCAATACTGCCATCCAGATTTTAACGAATGCACATTAGCCTGAATATTTCATACAAGTGGCATAAAACAGGCATATTTATTATATATTTCAATTGCTTAGTTCAACATTGTTACGGTTACAGTTTGTACATGAATGGTTTTATGAAAAAAATGGCTTCATATCTTGAATAAAATCGCTTACAACCTAAGAATAACTAGGAGCTTGTCCGATAATAGTAATCGTAGTGAAGGGAAGTTGGATTTAGGGCTATTTTTCGGTTTTTTGAGAAGAATAGCACCGCTATTTGCCGAGAAAAAGCGGAAAATAGCACAAATTCAGCTTTTCTGTAATAGATTATCTATTCTCGGACAAGCTCCTAGGTATGAAGCGATATTTATCCAATCTATTTTGCCATTTTTCCCATAAATTCCATTCTTGCATGAAATATTCAGGCTAACCAGCGACCTGCTGCCGTAATTTGGGCAAAATAAGCCTGCTTTTAAGGTAAATATTCTTTGAAAAATTGGATTTCGGGTATAATTCCTCAATGCAGAAAAAATGCCCTTATTTGGTCTACTACAATACCAAGGCTCAACCCAAAAAAAGTCAAAACTCAGACTTTGAAGAACTGAACTCTTGCCAAAAGCGATTTAGCAGTGATTTAGTGACAGAAATTGGTGAAAACTGTCAAAATGATAGAGCCATTATCATCATCAATGCCCAAGCGGAAGTGCCAGCATTTGCCTTTATGAGATTAATGGCAGCAATGGAAAACACTGCGGAAAATAAGCCAATTTCTGTCTGTTCGGCTTTAAGTTGCCACATTTATGAATTATCGCCTCTTACATCAGGTGATGAATTTCACGGCACCGTCGCACAATTGGACAACGTACTCTATTTGTTACAAGAAGCCAGCACTTTTCACACCAACAGCATCAACACCGAATGTTTTATCGTACGTAACAAGCAAGTATTAGCAAACTTACAAGTCACCCCCTTTTATGCCTGCACTAATTTACTGGTGCAAAGTTCACCAGCCAAAACGCTCTCCCTCAGTGATAAAAAAGATACTGGCAACCAAAAACCATTGCCTGCTCATGCCTTGGCAGATTTGCATTGGCGGATAAAACGCTATTTAAAGCCAAATACCCTCCAAAATGCTTACCCAATATTAGACAAAAAAGGTGTCATATTGCATATAACCATGGGCTGGGGAGGCGGCGTAAATAAATGGATAGATGACTATGCAGCACATGAGTCAGATTTCCATCATATCATTTTAGCCTCAGATGGCGAACTCTACCGTCAACGACATGGTGAAAGTTTCAATTTGCACTATGGCAATACCAGCGGTCTTGTTATGCAGCATTACGAGATGCAAGCCCCAATTGCTGCGACCTGTATGACCCATGCAGAATACAAAAACAATCTTTTGGCAATTGTACAACGCTACAATGTCAGCACAATTATTGTTTCCAGTTTGATTGGGCATAGTATGGATTGTTTAAGTACAACACTTCCAACTTTGAGAGTTTTACATGATTATTTCCCTTCCTGGCCCAGTTTAATCGCAAATCTAGACAAAAATGTAATCACAGATAAGGATTTAAGCACCGCTTTGGCACAAACAAAGCAAGAACCCTTTGGTGAAATTGAGCAAAAGACATTTGACCAATGGCAAAAAGAACTGCACAAACTCTACCAAAAACCCAACATATCACTCATTGCCCCAAGTAATTCCGTAGTAAAAAATCTGCAAAAAATAGATGCCAAGGTTTTTTCACAGGTGGAAATCATTGCACACGCCATTGCCAAATTCCCCACAATCAAGAGAAAAAATAAAGCACAGAAATTCACAATACTCATACTTGGTCGCATCAATCCACCTAAAGGACAGGAGCTTTTAGAAGCCATCATGGCAAAACTTGGCTCAAAGGTAAAATTTGTGCTGCTGGGAGCGGGCAATGAAGGCAAAAAATACCTGCCGCTAAAAAACACCCAAATCATCATGGATTATGCCAATGAAGATTTAGCACAGCATCTACAAAATATTCAAGCCGATATTGCACTGATTACTTCTCAAACCTCCGAGACTTATAATTACACGCTCTCAGAGTTGCAACAAGCAGGTATTTGTACCCTGGGCACAAAATATGGTGCCTTAAAAGAACGCATCAAGCATGGCGAAACAGGTTTCCTATGCGAAGATAATGCCGATGACTTTGTAAAACAAATAAAGACACTGCAAGCAAACCCCAAGCAAATAATAAGCATACAACAATCCTTGCAGAAAATAAAACCCTTCACTTTTAGAGATGAAATCAAGGCATATAAGCAAAAAATAATCAGCACCACGCCACACTACAGTTTAACGACCCAAAAGGCACAGCTTAGTGTCTTTGCCCAACAATTACTGCACACCGACAGAAACAAAAATCGTCTTGCGAAGTTATTAAAAAACAGCCAAACTCAATTACAAGAAAGAACCAACTGGGCTCAAGAACTGAATAAAAACTTAGAAAAAGCAGCAAAAGATATTGCTTTGGAACAACAAGAGATAAAAAATCTAGAAGAAATTATTGCACACGAACGAGGCATCTTAAAGCAAGAAACACGCAGACTAACAACAGAAATTAAACAGATTAACCACGTATTAGACAATGAGACCAAACGCCTCAATAAAGATATTGTTAGATTAAATAAAAGCTATAAATCTCTAGACCAAAAATATGAAAAGACCTTGTCAAAACTGCAACAAAGCGAACAAAATTTACACGACACACAATTTGCCAATGAAAAATTAAACCAAGAACTAACAGCCGTTTACCAATCCCGCTCTTGGCGAGCGACAAAGCCATTGCGAAAATTTACCACTTGGGCTCGACACAAACGCAATGCCTTAAAATTTCGGGCATCTCAAGTAAAAAGCCTGCCAAACCGTACAATCCGCAGCCTCAAAACACGTGGCATCACTGGCACAATAGGACTGATTAAAAATAAACTCAGCAAAAACAAAGGCCCACAAAAGCAGAAGCAGCAAATAGAACTCAGTAGCAAGTACAACAAAATCAACTTAGCAACAACGCAAAAACCAACTGTTTCCATCATTATTCCTGTCTACAATCATTTTCAGCACAGCTACAATTGTTTGCACTCGATTAGCCAACTGCGTGAAAAAACCCCTTTTGAGGTTATTGTTATAGATGATTGTTCCAGTGATGGCACCGAAAAATTAATTAAAAATATAACGGGCATTCGCTACTACCGACAAGCAACAAATGGTGGTTTTATCACATCCTGTAATAGGGGAGCCGAAAAAGCCAAAGGACAGTTTTTGTTGTTTTTGAATAATGATACGGTTGTTTATGCCAATTGGTTGGATGCCTTAATTAAGGTTTTTAACGATTATTCTGATGCAGGATTGGTGGGCAGTAAACTTGTTTATCCTGATCATCAACTGCAAGAAGCTGGAGGCATCGTTTTCTCTGATGCCAGTGGTTGGAATTATGGTAGATTAGGTAACCCAGATGAACCTTGTTATAACCATGTACGAGAAGTGGATTACTGTTCAGGAGCCAGTATTCTCATTGCAAAAGACCTGTTTGAAAAATTAGGACGATTTGATGAACGCTACAAACCTGCTTATTATGAAGACACAGACCTAGCCTTTGCGGTACGGAGAATTGGCAAAAAAGTCTACTATCAACCGGCATCGGTGATTACACACTTTGAAGGCATTTCTTCTGGTACGGACTTAACCCAAGGCATGAAAAAATACCAAGTGGTAAATCAGACAAAGTTTAAAGACAAGTGGAAAAAAGAACTGGCAAATCAACCAAAATCAGGGACAGAAATTGAGTTGTGCCGCATTCATGGTCAACCCAAACGTATTTTGATTTTTGATGCGTGCACACCAACGCCCGATCAAGATTCTGGCTCATTACGGATGTTGAACTTAATTAAAATCCTAAAAGAGCTTGGTTATCACGTAATCTTTATGCCTGAGAATTTAAGTTATGACGATAACTACACTAAAAGCTTGCAACAGCTCGGTGTCGAGTGCATATACAATCCAAGTGTCACCAACCCGATTGATTATCTCAAAGAAAAAGGCAAGCATTTGGATGCCGTGCTGCTTTCACGCTATTATGTTGCTGAACCCGTTATGCCTTTTATCCGCGAATATTGCCCCAAAGCCCAAATAATTTTTGATACAGTTGACTTGCATTACATTCGCGAACGCCGTATGGCAGAGCTTGCTGAGGATAAAAAACTTGCCAAAATGGCAGAAATAACACGCCAAAAAGAACTCGAAGTTGCCAAAGCCTGTGATGTTACCTTGGTCGTAAGCCCTTATGAAGTGGAAGTATTGGCAAAGGAGTTACCAGAACTGAAGGTGAAAGTGTTGACCAACATCCATGAAATTTACGGGTGCAGAAAATCATTTTCACAACGCAAGGACATCATGTTTATCGGTGGCTACCAACACACGCCCAATGTCGATGCGGTTGAGTGGTTTGTTAAAGAAATTTTTCCATTAGTGCTAAAAAAGTTACCTGATTTAAAGTTCCACATTATTGGCTCCAAAGCACCCAAGCACATCCAAGCAATGGCAAATGACAACATCATATTCCAAGGTTTTGTCGAAGATATTGAACCAGTTATGGACGACATTCGCATCGCCGTTGCGCCTCTGCGTTATGGTGCAGGAGTCAAAGGCAAGGTCAATATGTCGATGAGTTATGGGCAACCGGTGGTAGGCACAAAAGTAGCGGTTGAAGGCATGTTTACCGTTGATGAAAAAGAT
>CAZQMH010000194.1:0-5372 GCA_964594435.1 uncultured Alcanivoracaceae bacterium | reverse complement strand
AAAAAACATTGATTGCCAGTGCAATCACCGCATCTTTAACTTTCGCTGGCAGTGCATTTGCCACCAATGGATATTTTGCTCACGCCTATTCACAAAAAGCCGCAGGTCTTGCGGGTGCTGGTGTGGCTAAAGTAAAAGATATTGATGCTTTGGCGGGTGCTTCAAATCCAGCCAATATGGTTTTCGCTGGTGACCGTTGGGACTTGGGCTTAAACTTATTTAACCCAAACAGAACTTATGAAGTAACAGGCGGACCCTCTTTACCTGAAGGTTTTCCCCCAATTGGCATGATACCAAGTTGTGATAATCCAGGAGTTGCACCATGTCAACTGCCTTTTTCTTTGGGTCCACAAAAAATCAAATCTGAGAACAAATTATTTCCAGTACCCAGTTTTGGTTGGAATAAAATGTTATCCGACCGTTCTTCTTTTGGGGTAATGGTCTATGGTAATGGCGGCATGAATACAGAATACCAAGGCGGTACAGCCAATGTATTTAATCCAGGCACTGGCACGATAGTCACTGCTCCTGGCACTTATGGAGCAGGTACAGCTGGCGTTGATTTGATGCAACTTTTTGTCGCTCCAACGTATGCCATGAAACTTGGTGAAAATTCTTCCATTGGAGCAAGCATTATCGGTGCTTTCCAACGTTTTGAAGCCAAAGGCTTGAGTAATTTTGCAGGCGTCACCAATGATGCCAACAACTTATCCAATAATGGTTATTCCACTTCCTATGGTTGGGGGTTTAAACTTGGTTTTAACACGCAAGTTGCGGACAAATTACGTTTAGCAGCATCCTATCAGTCACGAATCCGCATGGGTAATTTTGATGAATACCGTGGTTTATTTGCAGAAAATGGTGATTTTGATATTCCACCAACTTGGAGTATTGGCATTTCTGCTGATGTCGGTGAACGTGGTGTTTTCGTATTGGATTTGCAAAAAATTTACTTCAATGATATCAAGGCAATAGGAAACGGCATTTCACCTTTGTTTACTCAATGTCTTGATGCCTTAAATGCAACATTATTTAATGGTGGCACACCGACTCCAGCATCGGGTCCTGGTTGTGGTGGCGGTAGCAATGGTTTTGGTTTTGGTTGGGATGATATGTCTGTCGTCAAAACGGGTTACGAATGGCAACACAATGATGATTGGACTTTCCGCGTTGGTTATTCCAAAACTTCACAGCCTATTGGCTCTGATGATGTTGTCTTTAATATCTTAGCTCCAGCAGTTATTGAAGATCATTTAACCGCAGGATTTACAAAATCTTTAGCAGAAGGTGCTGAATTTAGCATGTCATTCATGTACGGTAAAGGTTCTAAGGTGACAGGCCCCAATCCTTTGGATCCTGCTCAGACGATTTCTATTGATATGGATCAATACCAAGTTGGTTTTACTTATTCCCGTAAATAAAACTATCTTAAAATTCGTTAAAAAAGCCCCTTTTTGGGGCTTTTTTTTTGCTTAATAAAAGTTATTTCTTGACACCAAATGGCACTTAGGTAATATATTGCGAAATATGTTACATTAATAACTGATGCCAACAAAACTAAAAAAAATATCCGATGCCTTTATCGGCAAACAAGCCGATGATTTAAGCAACTTAATTCGTGAACAGGTCAAACCTATTTATGAGTCACTGGGGATAGTCGTGCCAGTCAAATCATGCTCGGTGATACATTATTTGCATAAATTTGATGCTTTATCCATTACCGATTTAGCCAAACATTTAAAACAATCGCACCAATTGATTAAACAAAAAATCCCTAAACTGATTCAATTGGGGTTAGTAACTGCTAAAAGTGACGAAAATGATAAACGCCGAACCACTTATCATTTAACCACCGCAGGCAGAGAACAAGCCAGATTATTAAATGAAAACTCATTAAATACCGTTTACGAACATTTAAGTGACGAAATCGGAGCCAATTTGCACCACGTATTAAATGATGCGATAAACGCCTTAAAACAAAAAGACCTCTTAAAACGCTTTAACGAGACAAAAACATGAACACAAGAATAGACAATACCCGTAAAATCAAAGCCCCAACTGGCACAAAACTAAGCTGTAAATCGTGGTTAACCGAAGCACCAATGCGAATGTTGATGAATAATTTAGATGCCCAAGTTGCCGAACGTCCAGAAGAACTGGTGGTTTATGGCGGCATAGGGCGGGCGGCACGCAATTGGCAATGTTATGACAAAATAATTGCGACCCTAAAAAATTTAGCAGAAGATGAAACATTACTGGTGCAATCAGGCAAACCTGTGGGCGTGTTTAAAACCCACAAAGATGCACCACGGGTATTAATTGCTAATTCAAATTTGGTTCCACATTGGGCAAACTGGGAACATTTTAATGAACTGGACAAAAAAGGTTTGATGATGTACGGGCAGATGACCGCTGGTTCGTGGATTTATATCGGCTCTCAAGGCATCGTGCAAGGCCCCTATGAAACCTTTGTCGAAGCAGGTCGACAACATTTTGATGGCGACACCAAAGGCAAGTGGATTTTAACAGGCGGACTTGGCGGCATGGGTGGAGCACAACCACTGGCAGCAACCATGGCAGGTTACAGCATGATAGCGGTAGAATGCGATGAAACTCGCATAGATTTTCGCCTAAAAACAGGCTATGTGGATAAAAAAGCCTATTCAATAGAACAAGCCATGGACATGTTGAATGAAGCATTAGACAAAGGCGAAGCAACCTCAATTGGCTTACTTGGCAATGCAGCTGATGTATTTGGGCAAATGTACGCTGATGGCATTCGACCCGATTTAGTCACCGACCAAACCTCCGCACACGACCCCGTTAATGGCTATTTGCCACAAGGTTGGAGTGTTGGAAAGTGGCGAGAAACGATTAAAACCAATCCCGAAGAAGTGGCAAAACAAGCCCGCAAATCCATGCGTGTGCAAGTGCAAGCCATGCTCGATTTTCACTCACAAGGCATTCCTACTGTTGATTACGGCAACAATATCCGCCAAGAAGCCTACAACGAAGGCTTAAAAAATGCTTTTGACTTCCCAGGATTTGTGCCAGCTTATGTTCGCCCATTATTCTGTCGTGGTGTTGGACCCTTTCGCTGGGCAGCCTTATCAGGCGACCCCGAAGACATTTACAAAACCGATGCCAAGGTCAAAGAAATCATTGCCGATGACCCACATTTGCACAACTGGTTAGATATGGCTCGTGAACGCATTCAATTTCAAGGCTTGCCTGCACGTATCTGCTGGGTTGGCTTAGGATTACGCGATAAATTAGGCTTGGCATTCAATGAAATGGTACGCAATGGCGAATTATCCGCCCCAGTTGTTATCGGTCGAGACCACCTAGACTCAGGTTCTGTTGCCAGCCCAAACCGCGAAACCGAAAGCATGGCTGACGGCTCCGATGCTGTCTCAGATTGGCCATTACTCAACGCCATGCTCAATGTTGCCTCAGGAGCCACATGGGTTTCACTGCACCACGGCGGTGGAGTCGGCATGGGCTACTCGCAACATTCAGGCTTGGTAATCGTTTGCGATGGTACAGCCGAGGCCGATGAACGTATCGCCAGAGTATTGTGGAACGACCCAGCCACAGGCGTCATGCGACATGCCGATGCAGGTTATGAAATTGCTAAGCAATGTGCTAAAGAAAATGAATTGAATTTACCGATGATAAAAGATTAAAAGATGATTTATCCACAGATTACACGGATTACACAGATTAATTAAAAAAGTTTATGTTGAGAGATATATTTAGAAAATTTATTATTATCGAAGAAAACAGCAATAAAAAACTATTGCAAAAACATGAAGTTATCTTATCAGGATATTTAGTTAAATAAGCAATGGCAATGAAAAATGGCAAAGAATAAACAAATAGAAGTACAAGGCATAACCATAAATCTAACCAATCAATCCGATTATATTTGTATAACAGATATGGCAAAAGCAAAGTCAGGAGATGCCCGTGCTGCCGATATCATAAAAAACTGGATTCGTAACAGAAGCACACTAGAGTTTTTAGGTACATGGGAACAATTATATAATCCAGATTTTAAAGTGGTCGAATTCGACCACTTTAAAATAAATGCAGGATTACCCAGTTTTGTACTCAGTCCCAGCAAATGGGCAGAAACAACCCAAGCCACAGGCATTTTCACTAAAAAAGGTAAATACGGAGGCACCTATGCCCACAAAGACATCGCCTTTGAGTTTGGTTCTGCCATTAGCCCTGTTTTTAAACTCTACCTCATAAAAGAATTTCAAAGACTCAAACAACAAGAAATAAACCAATTGCAATGGGATGTAAAAAGAACCTTAGCAAAAGTCAATTACCGCATCCATACCGATGCCATAAAAGAAAGCCTCATTCCCAAAAAATTAAACAAATCCCAAATCAACCTAATTTATGCCAGTGAAGCCGACTTACTCAATGTCGCACTATTTGGACAAACAGCCAAACAATGGCGAGCAAAAAATCCCCAACAAAAAGGCAATATAAGAGATGTAGCCACTATCGAACAACTAGTGGTTTTGAGTAATTTAGAAAGCATCAACGCCCTATTTATTGAACAGCAACTCAAACAAAGCCAAAGACTACAGCAATTAAACAAAGTAGCCATCAATCAAATGAAATCTCTAATGACTCATAAAGGCATAAAAACGCTAAGAAAATAAATCATGAACAAAAAAGAATCCCAACGACTCATAGCAAAAACGCTTAATGCAAAATTTAATGAAAAACAATTCACTCTGTTTATACACAATTTATTAAATGAATACGAAATCAAAAATAATAATTACCACTCAAACCAACAAATTTTTAAAGATGCCTTTCGCCCACACATAGAATTTTATAAAAGAATTGTCAAATACACCGACCCAAATGGTATCGAGCTGGATGTTTTAATAGCCCCAGATATTATCGGTCGAGACCACCTGGACTGGCTTGGTTATTGTTTGCGATGGTAGCTTCGAGGCCGATGAACGCATTGCCAGAGTATTGTGGAACGCCCCAGCCATAGGCGTCATGCGACATGCCAATGTGGGATATGAGATTGAAATGAAATGTGCTAAAGAAAATGAGCTTGTGCTTCCAATGGTTAATGGAAAATCAAGTGAAAAAGCGTAACGCAAAGAAGACGAGAAGCTCGTAAAATAGAAAAAATAAACTGTAAGGTGGGCTTGCCCACCAAATTTAATACTGAATAATTATCGAGGCAACTGAAACACGGCTGGTGGGTAAACCCACCTTACAATTTTGCGTTACAAATAAATTAGATTCCTGCCTTCGCAGGAATGACGGAATCATTACAGAAATGACGAGAATTTAAACATGAAAAAAATAAAACTAAACAAACAAGGCTTAGA
>CAZQMH010000193.1:0-5372 GCA_964594435.1 uncultured Alcanivoracaceae bacterium | reverse complement strand
ATCATCTAATTTGAAGGGTTTAATAATTGCAGTTACCATTTTCATAATATTACCTTTTTTATGCGATCGGGAGTTGGATTGTTGCTTGACTCCAATCCTATAAAAAAACAGTAATCATTAATAGTAATGATTTATTATGGGGTGCATAATAAAAATTTATATCAAGAGCTGAACAAAATCAATTTTTTTCAGGAGGTGAATATTTATCAACCAGATACAAAGGACGATTTTTGCTTTCATCAAACAAACGCCCCAGGTATTCACCAATAATACCCAATGCCATAAGTTGAATGCCACCTAAAAAGAGAATGACCACCATCAAAGTTGGATAACCCGGTGGATCGCCACCAAAAATAAGAGTATAGGCAATGACTTTTAAACCATAAAGAAAAGAAAAAATTGCCACAACCGTGCCAATCCACGTGGCAAATTTAAGCGGCACATAAGAAAATGAAGTAATGCCATCAACGGCAAAAGAAAAAAGCTTGCGCATATTCCACTTGGTTGTGCCAGCAATACGAGCTTTGCGGTCAAAATAGATGGCTTTTTGTTTGTAACCAATCCAGGCAAACAAGCCTTTCATAAAACGATTGTTCTCGCGTAATTTATTCAGAGCTTTGACCGCCTTAATATCCATAAGCCGATAATCACCGGTATTTTTCGGAATATCAATTTTACTCATGGTGTTGATAACTTTATAAAACCATGAAGCGGTGGCTTTTTTGAGAAGAGATTCGCCTTCACGTTCTTTGCGAGTGGCATAAACCACGTCATAGCCTTGCTGCCATAGACTCAGCATTTCAGGAATAAGTTCTGGCGGATCTTGTAAATCCACATCAATCACCACCACCACATCCGCATCGGCATAATCAAGCCCCGCAGTTAAGGCGTATTCCTTGCCAAAGTTACGACTTAAAGTTAATAAGCCAATTCGTTCATCTTTGTGGCGTAAAAACTCAACATGCTGAACCGTACCATCACTAGAGCCATCATCCACAAACAAAATTGTCCATTTTACCTCGCAAGTTGTCAGAATTTGTTTCATTTTTTCATAAAACAAGTCCACCACCTCCTGCTCATTGAAGACGGGAACGATGATTTGCAGCTGAGGAATCTTATTCATGTCTGCCATTATAACTTAAAAGTGTGTTTAATGAAGGGCACATTGGCTAAAATAACGGATAAAACAAACCCCGCAATCACGCCAATAGTGTTGACGTGGAAATCTTCAATATCTGCCGTACGGTAACTGGTCATGGATTGCAAAACCTCTAAAACTCCACCCATAACAATAAAACCTATGGCATATAAATTCCGAGTCAACGGTTTGGTATAAAGCCAGCCAAACCACGTCATCAATGCCAAATAAGCGATAAAATGCCCGAGTTTGTCGGCATTTTTAATCGGTGGCATAACGGCATTGATTTTGACCAAGGATAAAGCAATAACCAGCAAAACCATCAGCCAGCCGATGAGAACAAGGTATTTCCGTGAAATATTCATAATAAATGCAAGTGGTTAGAAAAATCAAATCCGTCTAAAACAGGCTCAAAGTTGCGGCTAAAAGCAATGACTTTAAATTTTTCACCCATTTCATTGGGCATGGTTAATTTTTTCATTTCGGTAGTTTTTTTGTAGTAATTTTCAAAATCATTCTCACAATCGCCTAATAATTCATTAATGCCAAGTGCCAGCAAAAAGTGAGCTTGGCTAGTATAGCCATCGACGCTTAAACCACAGCTATCAGCCGCCTCGGCTAAGGCGGTAAAATCAACAAATGCCGTGATGTCTTGTTGCCCAACATTGTCAAAATAATTAAAATTGGCTTGGTGTTTATGATAGCACACACGTGTACCTTGGTTGCGTTGCGGGTGATAATAACTGTTGCGTTCGTAACCGTAATCAATCATTAACACAACCCCTTTTTGTAAGTTTTCCGTGACAGTCTGTAACCAAGAGGACAAATGAGGAATAAATTCTGACTCATAACCGTCGCTTAAACTAAGGTTTTTTGCCAAAAGTTGTGCCTCAAGCAACGGTTCAAAGTCCTGCCAATGCGTTGTGAAAGCATCACTCCATGCGACTCGCAACTGTTGGTACTTGTTGTTGCGGAAACAAAACGCCTCAACTGCCAAGGCATCAACCACCTCATTGGCAAAGATGATGCCATTGAATTTATTTTGAGGCACCTCAGATTGCCAGCTGACAAGTTTGGCTAAATGGGATGGCAATTGCTGTATTTTTTGCTGTTGTCGCTGTTGCAAATCAGCACTGACTTCTAAAATAAGGTATTTTTCTGGCAAAGCATCTAATTGTTCAAGCTGCAATAAGACATCAAAACAAAATTGTCCCGTACCAGCACCAATCTCAAAAATTACCGCATGACTAAGATGCGATAAAATTTGTTGAAATTGGCGAGCCAGCATCTTGGCAAATAAATTGCCCAGCAAAGGTGCAGTAATAAAATCACCCGCTTTGCCAAATTTAAAAAAACCAGAGGAATAATAACCCAAAGTCGGCTCATACAACGCCATGTGCATAAATTCAGCAAAACTTATGCTGCCATGTTGGCTAATTTTTTTTTTAATCGCCGCAATTAATGCTAAACTGTGTTTTTTAACAAGCAAACTGTTTTCGTTCCTATGGTAAGTGCACATTCAAATAAAGTCATGTTTATAACAGGTGCAGGCAAGCGAATTGGAGCTTTTCTTGCACAAGCGGCGCATGACGATGGCTATAATTTAGTTCTGCATTATCGAACTTCTGAGCAACAAACGCAAGCCCTAGCCAACCAACTGAACGCAATTCGCCCAAAATCCTGTCTTTGTTTGCAAGCTGATTTTGCCAATAAAACAGATTTTAGCCAACAAATAGCGACAATCCAGCATTATTATGGTCGATTAGACGTGCTTATCAACAACGCCTCAGAATTTTACGCCACAGATTTATCATCACTGCAAGTCAAACAATACGATAACTTATTTAACAGCAATGTCAAAGGTGCATTATTTTTAACCACAGCCTGCCTGCCATTGTTAAAAATTCATCGAGGCTGCATTATCAACATGGTTGACATTCATGCCGATAAACCCTTAAAAAACTACCCTGTTTACAGCATGGCAAAAGCAGCAAATAAAATGATGGTAAAGGCATTAGCAAAAGAACTCGCACCAAAAATCCGTGTCAATGGCATCGCCCCAGGCTATATCAAAACCCCAATTGACGGTCAAATGGATAAAAAAATTATCCAACGCATTGCCCTAAAAAGAAAAGGCAACATGCAAAACATCTACCAAACAGTGAAATTTATTCTGGTAAACGACTACCTAACTGGTGAAATAATTAAAATTGACGGTGGCAGAAGTTTAAATATGTAAAACCCAAATCCCGATATAGAAATCACAATCAGAGCTTTTTCAGCACTATTTATCCTCAATAATCTGAATAAAAGTCTCATCATCCTTAATCATGCCCATTTCAGATCGGGCTCGTTCTTCAATCGCCTCTAAAGCATCTTTTAAATCAATAATTTCAGCTTTAAGCTTGGCATTACGTTGTTCTAATTCTTTATTTTTAGTGAGTTGTAGCGCATACAAACGCTTTTTCTCTTGCAACTCAATAGCCCCACCATTACCAAACCAGCGAGCCCACAGCATGATAACAAGTATGAATAATAAAATAGCGTTGATAAACTTCATAGAATAAAGTTTGAATAAAGAATAAAAGCCGAATTTTAAGCTAATTTAAACTTATATGTAACAATAACTCCCCAAGTTCCTAAAGATAACCCAAAACTATCCGAGAATAGAGAGCCTACTGCGGAAAAGGTGAATTTGTGCTATTTTCCGCTTTTTCTCGGCAAATAGCGGTGCTATTCTTCTCAAAAAACCGAAAAATAGCCCTAAATCCAACTTCCCTTCACTACGATTACTATTATCGGACAAGCTCCTAGAACTGCCTATTACCCACAAATATTGTATTCGTAAAAATATCACAACTACTTCGCCTAGTCATTCCTGTGCAGGCAGGAATCTCAATGGTGAAGTGCTTTATTATTTACCATAGATTGTAATTGTTATTTATAAGATTACCGCCTTCGCGGCAATGACGTTAGGTGCGAGCAGTATAGTTGTGTTTATTTTAAATGATTAGCTTACCATTTTATGGTGCAAAAACAGTGGGTAATAGGCAGTCCTAGAAGCCAAACAAGCCTATAACGAAGCATGGAAAATTGAAAATCAATCTTTTTTAGAAGAGCTTCAACAAGAGCCTTAAAAAAGGGATTGACCGAAGCTAAGAGAAGATACTTGTCAATTTATCGGTAGTAATCAAACAAAGCTTGTTTTATTATAAGCCCATGAAATCGCAACTGACATTCGAACAAAAATACCAACTCTTAGGGCAAAAGAACAGCCATTACGATGGCAGCTTTTTTACCGCGGTGAAAACCACTGGCATTTTTTGTCATCCCTCCTGCCGTGCCCGCACCCCAAAGGCGAACAATGTTATCTTTTACGATGACGTGCAAACTTGTTTAGAAAACGGTTACCGCCCTTGCAAAATTTGCAAACCATTAGAACAAATAGGGCAGGTGCCAGATTACGTAAAGACTATCATGGCGCAATTGCAGAAAAATCCCCAAGACAAAATCAGTGATGACGATTTAAAACAACAAGGCATAGAACCGCACACCATCAGACGCTGGTACAAAAAAAATCACGGCATAACCTTTCATGCATTCCAACGCATGTTCCGCATCAACTACGCCTTCAATCACATCAAAAAAGGCAAAAGCATCACCACCTCGGCATTCGATAGCGGTTATGACTCTTTGAGCGGATTTAACCAAAGCTTCCAAAGCATTTTTGGTCACAGTGCCAACAAAAGCAAACACAGCAACATCATCAATGTTGCACGAATCGCATCGCCCATCGGTGCATTAATTGCCTGTGCCTCAGAAAAAGGCATCTGTTTTTTAGGCTTTGTCGGGCAAAAGCATTTGCAAAGAAATTTTGCCTTGATTCAAAAACATTTCAATGCCGTCATCCTACCAACACCCAATCGACATCTGAAAGTTTTGGAAAACGAACTCAAACACTACTTTGCAGGCAAACGCCAAACCTTTGAAGTGCCCCTAGACATCATCGGCACCGAATTTCAACAAAAAGTCTGGCAAGCCTTAATGAAAATCCCCTACGGACAAACCTCAACCTACAAACAACAAGCCCTCTCAATGGGCAAACTCAAAGCCATCCGTGCCGTCGCTACCGCCAACGGTGCCAATAAAATCAGCATCATTATTCCGTGCCATCGTATCATCGGCACCGATGGTTCGTTGACGGGTTATGCAGGAGGGTTGCACCGTAAGAAGT